>JASFHM010000001.1:0-21353 GCA_050123215.1 Phycisphaerales bacterium
TACAGCAGTTATTCCGCGGCACTTGGTTTCCATGTCTATAGCGAAAACAAGTCTCGTAATATGATTAACGACAATTACATCCGCTCGCGTGTTCGAGTGCCGGGTGACTACGCGCCGAAAATCAACAAGATTGGAAGCCCTTGCGAGAAGGTCTTTGCCATGGATGGCGCTCGATATGTCAACGGCCCTGATTCTGTGACCCTCAATGCTTTCGCCAAGCAGATAGCCGGCGGTGACTTCATGCTGTACGGACCTTCCACTCCTCTTGATGGAGACCCATTCGTACTGAATCGTGACCTCAGCACAAGACCGCAGAACCTAAAGTATGGATGGCGGCACCGGAGTAAATTTAATACCTTGTTCTTCGACGGTCACTGTAAGTCTATGACGGTCGAGGAATCTTTACGAACCGAACTCTACTTCCCCAAAGGCTCAAAGATAGTTAATGCCAGGCGGACTCAGGACCCGGATGACAGAGAAGGCATTATTAATTAAATTAGGATTGTGTCACCGCTGCTTTTCGTGAGAAAGGACGATAAAATGGATTCGTCTTTTACACACATCTCATCGAGGCAGTGGGTTTTGCTTGCGGCTTTTGTTGTGGTTGCTGTTTGGCCAGCCGAAGCTGCACTGCGAATCGCGAGCTATAATACATACGGTGCCAGATATGAACACAAAACCGTATTCGAGGCAATTGGAAACAACTCTATCAACAGCATTGCCCGGCCCATCGATGTTCTCATCCTGCAGGAGCAGACAAACAACCACAACTCCGAAGCAGTTTTAGTATCATACCTCAACGAGCTATATGGCCCGGGTGTATACGCCTACGGCGATTTCGATATGCCCTACCAGAGCGACCTTTTTTTTGTCGGCATAATATTCAATACCAACACTGTCGATGTTAACGAAGCCGTCTTCGGTAAGTACTCCGGTAGCAGCAGATTCAGCGGGCGATATCGTGTGCATCCGCTGGGCTACGACAGCAGTGCTGATATTTATATCTACAACACTCACTATAAATCCGATACGGGCGAAAGTGATAAATTTAAGCGTGCGAAAGAAGCTATAGAAATAAGGTGGAATACTACCTTCGGGTCCGATTTCCTCGATGCCAACGCGAACGTAATCTACGCAGGCGATTACAATATGTATATGTACAACGAAGATACAGACATGGGTTTGTATGACTTTACCGATATTTACGGTCGGGTGTACGTCGATAATCCGTATTTCTATTTGCAATGGGGTCAAGCTCCGTGGGCCGGAACAACCGGCTACGGACAAGCGGTCGACCCGATAGACTCACCAGGCTTCTGGCATGATGGCATAGCCTATAAAGATATTCATACTCAATGCCCAGGAACGATTGGCGCAGGCGGTGGGATGGATGACCGTTTCGATATGCAGCTTGTTTCAACTGAGCTTTATGATGGGGAAGGAGTTAGCTACATCGGACCCGGCATTGGTGATTGTAACGCCGCTGTTCATTCTTACCGGGCCTTTGGCAACGATGGTTCCCATACATTAAACGGCCTGATAACAACAGGTACAGGGGCCGAGCCGAATGTATTGGAAGCTCTGGCTAATGCGAGCGACCATTTGCCGGTTGTCGCGGATTATCAGCTGCCGGCAAAGATGAGCGTTTGGGTTGATACAAATATTATATGCCCTGCGCTGCTGGGCGAGCAGGTTCTTGTTCAGATTCTGGTTGAAAATACCGCCCCGGCTATGGTGCCCCTTGGGGCTGATGAGCTTGATTACCAAATATCCGTGACAGGAGGAACTTTAATCGGCCCTGATACAGGTATAGATGAGCCGCTCGGCAGCGCAAACATACACCAGGTAGCACTCGATACCAATAGTCCCGGGCCACATGCTCTGGAGATATCTGTTGTCAGTGACAGCCAATCCGTTTTTAACGGCATTTATAATGAGATGGTGCAATACTCGGTTATAGAAACATTGAGCGATCTTGATGGCGACGGCTTTGTTGATTTCAACGACCTGCCCTTATTCACAGCGGCCTGGCTGAGCGAACCAAACGGTCCAAATTGGAATCCATGCTGTGACTTTGTAACGGATGATTTGATTGACTTTATAGACTACGCCCAGTTTTCGGTTCACTGGAATTAATAATGAATATATACGCAGTAGACGTTGTAGAACCAAGAGAAGAGGCAGGAAGAAAAGTAAGATGTAAAAAGTTGACTTTTTGAGCTGTGAGGGAGGATAACTTATGGGGCACAGAAAATCTGTCTTAATGGCTTTGTTAGTATATCTTTTATCTTCCTGTTCGGCTACCGCCGCTGTCAGAAAGGTCGCTGCTGTGGTGGACGCTTATAGCAGCTGGGGTACAACCAGAAAGTGCGTATGCTTTTACGACATCACCGATGTCAGAGATGATACCAACGATGTTCTAAATGCAACTCCGATGTTCAGCGTATGGACGGGTTATGAAGACAGCTTTATGGGGAACATGGAGGAGCTAAGCGCAATAGCAGTAAATCCGGTAACAGGGACTGTCTATGTCCTGGCTTATGACAGCGGCACACCGGGTCAAGTGGACATAGCATGTGATACCGAAGGTGACTATGATTTGTATCGCATTGACTATCAGGAAATCCTGAATGATTGGCTTTCAAACTCTCGGCCGATGGATACTATGTACGGTCCCCAATACGCACCCGACCATAACTGTGCCGGCTTTTCCGCTGAGGATGTAAATCATCCCGACCGTGATTGGCCCGGTGGAACTATCTTTATCGATAATGCGATTGAACGAGTTGCCGAGCTGACTCGCAATGACGGAAATGAAATCTATTACCCGGATATGGATTTTGTGAATCCCTGGAGAATGGTTATCATCGACAAAGAAAAAGGTGACCACGCATTACAAGACCCAAATCTGAATCATTCCGCGCGGGCTTTTAATTTGATATCGACAACCAGCGATGCCAACGAGTGGCAGCCCACCCAGATATGGAGCTCCAATGACCTGGGACTTTTGCATATGGATTTTGATTTTAACGGGCTGCCTGTCGGTACGAGCGAACCGGAAGATATGCAGTATTATAGAGACCCTGTAACCGGCCTCGAAGGTATATGGATTCAGGAATCCGACGGCGGCGGCGATGACATTGCTTTTTATAACATCAACAACTGGACAGGTGATGCCAATAACGAATTCAGATGGTTCAATATCGGGGATGGGCCGAACTATCCAGACTATTTCTCGCTGAGTGACGACCCCATTTACGACGCGAACACCGAAGATGGAAGGGCTGATACAATCCTTGTTGATTCTGCAGGTAACTTAATAATAGGAGAAACCGGATACTTCGATACACCGCAGACCGAGCCGAAGTATATTCTCAGGATGGTTAATAGTTACGACATCAACGACAGAGTTGATTTCGGCCCGTGGGGCGGCGACTGGAATGAAGATGGCCATAACGACTTTATAAGTCCTACGCTCGACGACGATACAAACACGACAGATGGTCGTTTTGTCGCATATGATAAGGGTGAAAATCAGGTGTATATATTCGACTTTGATTCCTATGCTACAGAGTACACACCAGACTTATACGTTTACGATTTAGATACCGGCCAAATGACGTATGAAGAAGTTAATGGAGTCGGACGCCATTGGCTCGAGGAGCATGGTCTTGCAATTTTCGCACGCGGCGACGTCGATGATGACGGCAATGTGGACTACGATGATATGGTGATGCTGCTGGGCAAGATAGACATCAGCGACCCTCAAGAAAAAGAAATGTACGATTTGACAAGCGACGGCGAAGTAACCTGCGCAGACACCAACGAGCTGCTTGTGAACATTTTGGGTTCGCAACTTGGCTCGGCTGATATCGATGCCGACGGCGCCGTGGATTTGCAAGATTTGAATATATTAACGAGCTACTGGTTAGACATTGCTGTTTGTCCATACCACGGCGGTGATTTGGACGGGCAGAACAATATCAATTTTGTGGACTTTGCGTTACTGGCGGGTAATTGGCTAGAATAACAGCGGCCAAAACCACACAAAAAGCCAACGGTCGGATTCGAACCGACAACCACTGCTGATGTTAAACATGCACCTACAACAACAATTGCAGTTGGTCTAAGACTTCTCCTTCTCGCTGGTAAATTCACAATGATAATTTCTTCTATAGACTTGGTTTCCTGACAGAAGGTGGGGCACTGACCACCTCAACTAACTCTATCCAGGCCGGTGGTATGTTACCAAGGCCACCAAATTCTCCCGCAATCGTACCGGCTAAACCTACTGAGCTGTCATCGTCACTGCCACAGTTCACAGCACCTCTTACTGTTTCAACATAGTCACCTTTGGCAGCATAAAACATAGCTACGGAGTTGAGCTGAGTCTGGCCTCCGAATGTCTGACAAAGTTAACATTGCCGTCATGCAATACAATTATCAGTCTTTAGAAATGCCAGTACTTCGTCAAGTTTGCAAAATGCAAGGCACGTAACCGTATCAGCTCCGCCGTAATAGATAGCTATCCTGCCGGTCCGCTCATCGCACAAAGCTGCACACGGAAATACCACATTCGGAACATCACCAACACATTCATAGTCTTTCTGCGGAGAAAGAAGGTATGAAGAATTTCTGTAAATAACCTTCCAGGGCTTGTCCAAATCAAGCAAAGCAGCACCCATACTATAAACGAAACCGTTACAGCTTGTCAGAACACCATGATAAAACAACAGCCAGCCCTCTTTCGTCTCGATAGGTATTGGACCAGCGCCAATTTTTGTCATTTGCCAGCCTGTTGTAGCCCCCATCACATGCCTGTGTCTGCCCCAGTGAATCATATTCGGGCTTTGACTGTAAAATATATCACCGAAAGGAGTATGGCTGTTATCACTCGGACGCGACAGCATCGCATATTCACCGTTAATCTTTCGAGGAAAGAGTACGCCATTTCGGTTGAACGGCAAAAGCGCATTTTCAATCAGATTAAATTCTTTAAAATCATAGGTATAACCTACACCTATAGCCGGACCATGATAACCGTTACACCATGTCACATAATAACGGTCCTCTATCCAACAGACACGCGGGTCGTATCCAAACTCCCATTGGTTTATATCTTCATCGCTGCACTTAAACTTAATCCTTTCCGGCTGAATACTCCAGTTTATTCCGTCTTTGCTAACACCTGCATGCATCCGCATATTTCTCATCCTGTCGTCGCACCTAAATACACCTGCAAAACCACCACCGAATCTTACAACCGCACTATTGAATATGCTGTTCGAAGTCGGCAGCAAATTTCTCGGTACGACAGGATTGCGATGGGAACGCCAGACTATATCAGAACATCCGGCCGGTCTGTCTTCCCAAGGCATCGGTGCCAGCTTAACCATTCCAATTTTCTCCTTTATCAAACCATTTACTGAATTCGTAAATCTTGAAGTCATTATGATTTTCTCCTATTTATGGGGGCATGAACATAGATAATCAAGTAATTCGTCAAGCTTACAGGTAGCCAGACAAACATATTTATCCGCCCCGCCGTAATACACAAACAATGTGTCGTCAATAACAATATTGCCGCATGGGAACACAACACCATTATAAAATCCCTCTATTTCATAAGGTTCTTTCGGCTCAAGCAGCCAGTTTTTTGTACGGTACAGGACTTTTAAAGGGTCATTTAAATCTAGCAGCATTGCTCCAAGGCGATAGAAATTATCTTTGCCGACAGCGTGATAAAGTACCAACCACCCTTGCTTGGTTTTAATGGGTGGAGCTGAGCCACCGATTTTACACTCCCAATCATATTTGCCCTTTGCCAACAACTTAAGCTCCTTCCACCCAAGGAGGTCATCGCTGAATGCTATCCAAATAGCCGGATGCTCTGTGCCATACTCTTTGCCAACCCATTCCATCGGCCTGTGCAGGGTGACGTATTTACCGGCGATTTTCTCAGGAAAAAGTATCACATCTCTGTCATCATAGGCGGGATTCGTGAGATTTCCGGCATAAACAAACTGCTTCAAATCCCGAGAAATCAAGAGCCCGGTACCTGACAGATTTTCACGTATCATTCTCGGAAAACCATCACTAAAGACCGGGGGATTATATTCTCGCTTGGAAGATTCTATCCAATACTTCCCCGGAGCAAATGGGCGGTAAGCAAAGGTTATATAGAACAACCCGTCTATCTCTACGATTCGCGGATCCTCAATACTGCCAAGATTGGCTAGCTGAATCGGTGAGAAGATCGGAGTATCGCTTTGACGTGTAAAGTCATAACCATTTTTGCTCACCGCAAGACCGATATGGATATTATGACAGTTATCATTGCCTGCAGCGCGATAAATGAGTTTTACCTCTTTGCTTTGCCAATCATACCACGCACCGGGATTGGTCGTAACCAGACTTTCCCATTCATTGGTCGGATTAGGTGCTAAAATCGGATTTCTCTCATACCTCTTTAGCTTCATGAATATCCTTTTCCAGAAAGAAAGTCACTATCTGACCTTCGAGTAATTTTAATTTAATGATACTGCCTGTCTTCACAAGCTTATCATATCGCCCATCTATTTTAATCTCGGAAATATTTGAAAAGCCAAACTCAGAAAGGTTAATAGTAATTTCAACATCAGCCGTTGCCATGGCTTTCAACCACTCATAATTCCACCTCAACATAACATTGACAGGCAATGCGCTTTGAAAATTCAATCGCTCGGAAGAATATTTCGTACCTCCCACAAACAAAGCGTCTTTGTCGGTAAACACATAGCTTGTTTTCACGGGCGTATCAGCCTGGATAACATCCAAGGTTCCATCTCCAAGTTCATGAGTATCGATATACTCTCTGAAAAACCTCGTAGCGTGTGCTATCGGCTTTGGCTTGCCTCTGGTCGTACCGTCATATTGATACAGACCAAAACGAGATTCATATATATATCTGTCCGGTGATATCCACGGTGCATTGTATTTAATGTTTGCAATGGGCCATTCTGAAAGCATCCAGAGATAGGCCCCCGAATAGTCGTGTGAAAAGGCATACAAAAATACAATCATCTCAGCAACACTTGCAGTATACGGGTCAAGATATGTACCATTAGACAATTTCAAGCCTGTAGTAAAACCAAATTCACCGATGGTGATTGGTTTATCAGGCCAAAATGCCCTCAGGCGGTCAAAAGTTGTGACGCATTTCTGCATGTCCTCATAGGAATAAGGCATCTGATAAATGTGGTGAGAAGCAAAGTCGAGCAGGTTGTTTGCAGGCAATACCGCTAAAGATGTATTATAACCAACGGTAATAAAATGATTGCTATCGAGTTTATGGATTGCTTCTTTGTGGAAAAGTATCCAGTCTCTGAATGTCTTGTCAAGGGCTGAAATGAAATCTTTATAATCATCCTCTACAGATAACTTGCCGTCAAGGCCGTAAAGACAGGAATAGTCCTGAGGCGGATTGTATTTTTCGATATATCGCCTAGCCATAGAATAAGCCGCGTAAAGATTTAAGGCATCACGCCCCTGTACCCACTCGCCGAGCTCAGGCCAGCTACGCTCCTGAGCAACTTTATCAACCCAATTCTTATCAAAATAATCTGCTGAATACCTCTGGTAAACATTGTGCTTTAATATCTCAGACGGCTCCCCATTAATACTTATCGAACCAACTGTCGTCACCTGAGGCTCATTCATCAAGTCGTAACCAAGCACGATTGTCTCATCACTCACAAGCATCGCATTTTTCTGGAAAATATCTATCAGCTCTTTATCTGTGGGTAGAGGATGTGCTCTCGGATGCAATATAAGATATATCTGATATTTTCTTGCCAGCTCGATTATTGTTTTGAATCTATCGGGATAATCTTCAATACGAAAGTTCCAGAATCTAAAAGCGTTAATTCCGGCATCTCTGGCCTTTCTAAAATCATCCTCTAATCTCTTTGAATTAAAATAATCTTCGCCATACTCACATTTTCTTTCAAACGGACCGACATAGTTACAGCCCAAAGCAAAAAATTTCCTGCCATCCGGTAAAATAAAATGTTTTTTATCATTACTGAGCTTAATAAAATCCGACGGCGCCGGTGACACAACAGCAAGATATTTCTGTTTATTAATGCGGTCTTCTTCCATAAATCGAGCGGCAAGAGCATCTTGTTTCATCTCATTCAGGAGTTCAACAGTAATATCCAGAAAGTCCCTGCCGCAATAAAAGAACTCAGAGTCAATACCGAACAACAACCAGTTACTGTTCTTAAAATCGCCTGCATAGTTGACCAGCAAGCCACAGGCAAAACCTACATTTCGGGAATACCTGTCACGGATGCTTAACAACGGAATGTATCTTGATACTTCCGGGTATTCGTAAGTGATTGCGGAAAAACCCGTAAAAGTGCCGGTTATATTCACCTTAGTTCTAAGTACATTCTGTTCTTCGTATGTAACCATACGGGGGGCATATTCGAAACGATAAACGTTACGGTCATCAAAGACCGGCAAATCGAGCGGTTCTATATTTTTATCAGGTTCGTCGGGTAATTTCAGCTCACCGGTTGCAAGCTGGTCTATCCATATAGTGTGGTCACCTCTTATATGCGGCTTTATGCCGTAAGCAAGACCGAGAGATATCTCATTCACATCCTCTATCTTTAATTCGGCGTCTTTTTGATTTTCAGGTAAATCCTGCTCGAATAGTTTCAGGTCTTCGAGCACAACAACATGTTCTTTCCAGTCCGGCGTAATCTCTACCGACCCAATCCAGCGTGAACCGTCTTTTTCAATCACCTCAAAAATCAGATGATTCGTCTGTGCGGTAGCTCGCGCATGAAAAACAAAAGCATTATGACCTGCAGATATTTTCTCCGGAACCATAGACGTAAAATTATCCCACTGCCAGTCTGAGATATTTTTAATCTCCATCTTCATACAGTTACCTACGGGGCCCTGTCCCGATGAGAGAACAGTCGGATTCGTTTTCGTAGTTGCACCTCGCTTCCAACCCTGCCAGTTGCCATCTTCAAAAGCAAAAATTATTTCGCGCGAGCTGATGTTCTCGGGGCTTTTTACGCTTTGAAGATGCTCCTTTGGTGTTCCCCATTTGTCGTTCATCCGCCAGATACTATCCTTAAAAGCCAAACCTCCAAGCAAAACCATATCCGAGCCCTTTTTGAGAAAGGTCAACAAATTATCTCGGCCGGATACAGGAAACCGGGTGCTGTCGGTAAGAATCAAACAATCGTATTTATCCAGGCCTCCTTCAACACAGAGGTTATCGTAGTCAATATAATCCGCATCAAATCCTTTCTCATTCAAAGCAGCCTTCATTTTCTCGGCTATTTCTTCCGTGGATTTATTTGCGCTATCCTTTAACAAAGCAATAGAATAGTCACATTTCACGGTTTGGCATTGCCCACACGATGACAGCAATAGGCTTGCCAAGGCCAAAACAACGCCAACTATTAATCTTGCTGTTCTTTCCATAAACACTTTTTTCTTATCTGACTATTCGGCGCTCTGGGCCATCTGCTGCAAGTTTACAGTGTCTTTGTCTGGAAGGTTCCTGTACCAGAAGATATATATAAATACTACGCTGACAATAAAAAGGCTAAGCGTGATTAAAAACGCGTTATACTGTCCTATAATTAACTGCATGGGCATCAGAAACATTGTTACAAGCCAGGCCATTACAAAGGGAATCGCAAGCAGGTCATTTCGATGCTCTTTTCTCATTTTTGCTCTTACATCTTCGGACAACACATGTTGTAATGGCTTCCAGAAACCGAACGGTCTTGTGGTTTTATAGAAATTCACCAACACATTGTGGTCTGTTGGTTTCGTCATGTATGTCCCTATCACTGTACAGACCAATGTAAAAAGCGTTAATATTACAAACTGCCATTGTTCAGGTAAATTCGGCCAGAAGATTCTCTGGACAACTGCGCTTCCGGTACCGGCAATAGTGCCAATAGCAAAGCCGCCGCCATTGAAACGCCACCAGTACATTTTCAACAAAGACGGCACAGCCAGTCCTGAGAGCAGCCCCATAGTAATCCAGCCCCAAATATCGTTAATGCTCTTTACAGAATAGGCCATGCCAAAAGCACTTGCCACCAAAGCAGCCGTAAATAAGTACGTTACCACCATCAACTCTTTATTGACCGCTCTTGGATGAACAAACCTTTGATATATATCTCTGGTAAAGAACGACGCGGCTTTGTTGATAGTTGTATCAAAGGTGGACATCGATGCTGCAAGTAATGAAACAAGAATCAATCCTCCGAAGCCAGCCGGGACACTGCAAAGAAGAACCGCAGGCAGTATCCTCTCGGCATTGATAGTTCCTTCGTAACTGAGCATATGAAGTTTAGAACTCCAATCCTCACCCAATAAACCCTCGAGACCAGCTATAAAATCTTCCGGGTAAGCTAAAGGGTTATTCATGATGTTAGCTAAGGCATCGGCCCATCTCGTTGGACTGATATCGCCAAGTTGTTGTTTGATTAGTATCGCAGCCTCACTAAGGGCCGTCTGGTCGGGGAACATACCTTTAACAATAAATAATCCTAATACAGCATAGCTTATCATCATGGGCCAACGAAACGTACTCAGTGACATCCACAAACATGCTAATTTGCTGCAGTCACGTTCGTTACGAGCTGCGAAGTAATGAGGGTCGTCACCAGTTCCAAAACCCATTATGATATTACGAAGTAATAAGAAGACAGTAAACATGAACAGCGACTCATAAGCTTCATATCCTTTAGGCATTGCTGTAATCTTTTGAGGAAATGAAGTCAGCCAATCAGTACAGCCGGTAACTGATTGGGTAAGACTACTCAAATCTGTACCGCCACTAATTTTAACTAAGGCTAATACCGTTATAAATATAATTCCAACGAGTATCAACAAGCACTGAATTACATCACTAAATACGACTCCGTAAAAACCCGAGGTAATGGTGTAAATAGTCGCAACACCAACCATGATTAGCGAACACTGCAATGGTGTTAAAGGTATGAACATCGAGAAAAACAGCCCGATTCCTTTTATCATATACACAAGCATTCCTATAGTAAAAACCACCAATGCAATTACCTTCGTAACTCTCGCAAAATTTGCTCCCGGGCCGTTACCAAATCTGAACGCTAACCATTCGGCTCCTGTCATACAGCCAGACCGTCTGTGCCACTTGCCCGTCCATATCATCGTAAAAACAAGTCCCAGTGGCACCCCGCCGCGAAATTCAATAAATAAGCTGCGAGGCCCAAGTAGGTACATTAATGAAACGATAAGCATTGTCCCAGTAATATCCAGGGACCAGCCCATGCCGGAAACCCCCAACGCCCACCACGGCATTTTTCGACCTGCGAGGAAATAGTCGTCAAGACTTGCCGAGGCCCTCTTGCTTAGATAGATACCCAATCCTACCAAAACCAAAAAGTATGCTGCAATGATGCAATAGTCGGGTATGCCAAGATATCCCATTATTACACTCCAGTTAAGTCAAACATCTTTTACAAACAAACGAGATAGTGTCGCTCGAAAGAAACACTATCACCTCATAACCACCCAGGAAAAAATTTATAACACAAATGCCATAACCCATAGAAAAAACTTCGACAGTTCCTTACTTAAGAGTGGGTTGTGGCATTTGAAGAGCATAGCCTGCACTCATTTCGCGCGGTGATAATCAATTAGCTATATACCATCTTACCATACCCGATGGATAAAGCCACCACTCCGGCAGCGAGCAGGCCGCAGGTGTGAGGTAAAAGCGGCAAAAAAGTACTTAAATGCTTTGCACGTCCTTTACTAATATGTTGATAATATGGGTTCAGTACCATAACCACCACCTAATTACCAGAACGCACATACTTCTGTACTCGGGTATTCTTGGGACTCTTTTTCGGCATGATGTTTAGTCATATCTCTAACGGCTTGACACGACACCGAACCATCAAATTTTCCTAAATTTCCGGAACCGTTAGGTGCAAGTTCCTGCGGGTCGGTCCCTGTCGGCGCCTCGATTGGACCTCTATGGGAATGAGCGACAAATGTTTTCCACACCTTTTTGCTTTGGCCTACTTTATCACAGAACAGTGGCAAATCGCCCGAATCTTGTAGCGTATACGGGGATTTCCATTTCACTGCTCCCCGACTTGTAGGCTCAGGCCAAGCCTCGGCAAAGTGTCCGCCAAGATAAAGCAATGTTACCTGGTAATGCTCCCAATCACCAACCCAGCTTGGAATAAACGGCTCACCACCATTCCAACCCGGATCATCCTTAAAACGCTTTTGGATATTAGTGCACATAAGCGTTCGCGTGTCTTTCAGATAACCCTTGACCGCTTCATATGAATCTTTCGGCATATAAGAAAGTTGGCTGTAGCCATATCCTTTCTTCATTCCATAGATGCTCGTTCCCATTGCACCTAAAGGCAGCTTGCCGTCATTTGCGCCGACGGCATAGGCTAAAAACGCAGCAGCAGCATCTTTCATACGAGCGGCACATACGGTTCGCTTTGCAATATGTCGTGCCCGGCTCAATGAAGGTATGAGTATAGCAAGCAACAAAGCTATAATCGATATCACAACCAGCAGCTCGACGAGCGTAAAACCGTTTTTATCTCGCTTCTTCATATGAGCCTCTCTGCAATACTTATTGCCATAGTTACTCAGCAGTAGAGATGATGCCGAAAGCTAATTCGGCACCATCTCTCTTACAGTCGATTCATATTACTTTCTTCTTCTCAGCATCAAACCACCAAGACCAAGAATCGCAATCGTTGCAGGCTCCGGGGTTAGAACGATGTCGTCGACAAAAAGACAACCAGCACCATAGTATTCCTTGTTATAGCCAACAGTGATATGTTCCACATTCTCGAGATTCATTCCACCAACTATACAGTCGGCAAAAGCCATCTCCCATACTATGCCGTCGGGCCAACCCGTACCGCTCGGAGTAACGTCGCCGGCGTAACTGGCCTCGAAGACCTTCTGGCCCCAGCAATCATACATACTCAGGAATACATCACCACCAGAACCACCCAGACCATCATAAGGGTCGCTGCCGCCATTTGGCGGAATAGCAAACGTCATGGTTATGGTGTCGTGACCTTGATAAGTAAGGTTTACACCGTGATCGTCATGCACAGCACCGGGCATTGCGTACTTTGTCTGGGTATAGTACGCCGGGCCTTGTGATGCGTTCGTAATCAGCATAGAATTACCATTCAGTACAGGCTCCAATGTTTCTGTCGAAATATCGGAGCTGGTGTTCATCACCCACGCGGCCTGCAGCTCAGTATCATCGGCGTAACCCTCGAAGTCATCAATCACCCACGGGGCAGCGTTTACCGTACCAACGACAAGTAGAGCTACCATTAACATTAACAACTTCTTCATTTTTTACTCCTCCTACAAAAGGTTCATGAATATTTTTCATAAAAATGGGCCTATTCACCAACAAGGTGTTTTTTCAATTTTCAATTAATGTACACTTCAACCAATTTTCACTAATGGCCAGAATATCATCGAAATCAACCTTACAATCCTGGTTTACATCACCTGCAGGTTCTTCCGAACATACGAGGCTGCTACTGTCATAGACAACAATATCATCAACAAACAGAGCACCAGGACCATACCAACAATTGCTATAGCCAACAGTAATCTGCTCTACGTTCTCAAGATTTTGCCCGGATTCCGTATAGGTAGCAAAATCAAGTTCCCAGACTATGCCACTGGGCCATCCAGTTCCACTCGGTGTAGGACTACCAGCAGCATAATTTGCACCAAAGACCTTCATTCCCCAGCAATCAAACATGCTAAGGAAGACAATGCCGCCTGTACCGCCAAGGTTTTCCCACGGCGGAGTACTACCATCTGGCGGAATGGCAAACGTCATGCTTATGGTGTCGTAACCAGTAAGGTTCACACCATGGTCGTTGTGCACAGCGCCGGGCAGGGCTAACTTTGTCTGGGCATAGTACGCCGGGCCTTGTCCATCGGTCGTAATCAGCATACAGTTGCTGCCGTTCAACACGCCAGGATCGTTTACCAGTGTCTCTCCCGTAATGTCGGAAGATAGGTTCATCACCCACGCGGCCTGCAGCCCGAAATCATCGGTGTAACTTTCGAAGTCTTCTATAACCTCTAGTTCGGGAACATTATTGTCTGTAAGCCAGTCGGCGGCAACCATACTGTAATCACCGAGCGTGGTACTGCAATCTCCATCGACATCACCCATTGATTTAATTGTACACTCATTTACAACTGCAATAATCGTCAGTGTGCTTTCAGGAGCCAGATTTACATCCATACTACTCGAGCCATAATCGAAGCTTATCTGGGAAAGCTTGTCGATTACCGTACCCGATTCAAAAGCCTGGGCGGATGTAACGATAAGGCTTGTAACCCCTGTTACACCTACCGTGCGATTTGCTGTAAAGGGTGAGCTGTTGGCAAAGGCTAGAACCAGTTTATTATCATTATCACCGATAAAACCAGCCGCACTTATAACAGGATCGTCCCAGGTCTTGCGGATTACCATAGCATCGTCCGGTATATGCGGGGCGAGTGTTAATAGTGCATAGTACACAGTTCGCAGGCTCGAATCGATACGCAAAAATCCGTACCAGGGCGGGCTTGTCTGCCAACTTTGGTTCGCTGCCTCCCAGTAGCACAGCACATTCGCTCCGTTATTTACCAGCGTCAATGAATTTTCATAGCAACGCTGGGCAAACTGGTTCGTCTCGGTAAAGTCGTCTCCGTACATTATGCCGTTATAAGTTCGCACACCCGTAGCATATTCAGTTACGATAATCGGCTTGCTATGCGTAGGATCGACACTGTTTACTGCATCGCCAAAGTAATCCTGCCACCGCTGATCAAGGAAACTCGGCAACGCATCAGTATGACCCCATCCTTCATCCCAGGCGTGTGTTGACCAGCACGCCAGAGCAGCCCTGCCATCACTATCGAGAGCTCCTATCCAGGTCGGACCGTGATAAAGATACGCAAGCCCCGGTCCTACAATACCTACATCTGTCAATCCTCGACTATCGAGCTCCTGGCGTACAAGTTTAACAACCGTGTTATAATCGGCACCCGGAATATAAATGTTCCAGTCACCTTCGGGCTCATTGGCAAGCTCGATGTAATTGACTCGCAGTCCACGACTTTTGAAAAAGTAAACCTGGGATGCCCAAAGTCTTGCAAAATCATCGAGGTTCTCACTCTTAAGACGATTATTCGTGCCAAGCCAAGCCGCCGGCCCGCCAAACATGTTGAGTATAACCTGAATATCAAGGCCATCTGCCATCTGCAATGACGCAATAATATTGTCGCCTCTGTTAGTACCGTTGTACTCAGAATCGACGTATGCGTCCATTTGAACCTGCGTGGCATCAGTTGGCGGACTACTGCATCCTCCGGGACACATGCGTATGTACTTTATATGCAGGTCTGCAAACACTGTTCCCACACGCATATCACCCGGCCATACCTGTGCACCAAACCCGACAAACTGATGCGAAACATCATTTACATCGAACTCAATGTCTACAGCTTCGACCATAACAATACACACACAAAAAACCAAGGTACAAACTAATATTCTGGTACTCATAAAATACATATTTACAAACAATCACCATCATAAAGCAGGTTGCACCCTAACCACTCGGCCACCATTTGGGCCGCATCGTCAATGTCGACCGTTCCGTCCTCAGTAATATCCGCACCATCACAGTAACCCGGCGAGGCACAGCCGGTATCAAGCCAGTGACCTGCAAGAACAGCATAATCTTTGAAGTTTACGATACAGTGGCCGTCATCATCATAGATATTGCCACCCAATCCTCCGACGCCGTATCTTCCAATACCGCATACATTCACATAAATATCATCCAGGTACACTACGCTTTGACCGTAATCTCCTACTCTGATCTGAAAATCAACTCGCTCGACGTCCTCCAGTAAAGTTGGATCAGCGGCTACATATGGATCATCAGCATGCAAATCAATATCCCAGCGAATCCAGTCTCCCGCAGGCACGTATGCTCCGTCATTATAGTCATACACAGCAACGTTAGAAAAATACTTGTCAACCAATGCCACATGTATCGAATTTTCAGGATTGGTCACCCTGAAGTGCACCGTAAGTGACGTGTAGCTCCTGCCCATCTTGTTTAGAATCGGGTCATAATAATTCCAGTTATAACCAAGGTGCCTGATAATGCCTTCCTTGTTGAACATCACTTTAGACATATAAGGGTACTGACCGTGGTTGGAATCAACTCTGATAGCATAGTCACCATAAAAAACGTTAGGATCGTCTTCAAGAGTGAGCGTACAGTTATCAGTATGGCTGACAAAATTGGGATCTGCTAGCAGATCGTTTGTATCAGCATAATACTCGAAATTTTCAATCACTCCGCCGAGCCCAGTGTTATCGACTGCTATCGAATCAATCTGGATAACTCCGCTTCCATAATTATCCGGACTCATCCCAATTCCTAATGCCCGGACACTTGAGAGCGGTTCAAAATCGTAATCGATGTCGGCTCGCCAGTACGTCCAGTCCGATTTTTGCGTAACATAGTCAAAACGCGCCTTGCCCAGTATTTCCAGTTCGCTATGGTCGACAGGATTGGGAACTTTTGCCTTATAGATAACGACATACATGTTTTCGAGACTCTGAGATGAAAGCTTTCCTTTGACCCACATACTGAAAGTGTCATACATAGACCAGTCCTGGTCCGCCGGGAATATGGTGAATGCCTCAGACCAGTAAGGGCTTTTCCCACACGAATATTCATAATTCATTGACTGGTTACCATCATGAGCCTCGGTCGTTGAAAGGGTAATAGTAGCAACATTTCCATTGCGTTCGCTCCAGGTTCCCAGCAGCTCGGCCGTATCCGCATATGACTCAAAATCATCGATAATATTTTCAGCTTGAGCAACACCGGCGATAGTCAGCAAAAAAATTGCAAAGACCATACTACCTACAGAATTGTAACTCATTTTTATCTCCTCTTGATTAAATCTCCGCTTTATATAATCTGTCGAACATTTATGAATTCTGCGGTGCAGGCGCGGTGGAGCCTCGCACAACCAGTTCACAATCCATCTTTATATTCTGATTTTCGCTCTCGACAAACTTACCCTGAATGCGGTCCAGTAAAAGCTTCGCAGCCTTGCAACCAATTTCGTAACCTTTCTGATGAACTGATGTCAGCGGCGGCGCCATAAGCGGTGCAAAATCAAGGTCAGCAAAACCTACTACTGAAACATCCTGTGGTATTCGCAGATTCAACCCAGCCGCAGCCAGGTAAACATAACGCGTAAGAAGGTCACTTGCCGCATAAACTGCTGTGGGCCTTGGTTTTGACATCAGTATTTTTTTCGCAACTTCAATACCATCGGCTCCCTTAACCCTTTCACTGGTGATACAGGAAGTACCAGGTACCTTAGCTATCTGCTGCTCAAAATATTTACGTCTGCGCTGTGACCAGCTATAAATATCAAGACCTACATCACCGAGATGCGCTACTCTGCGGTGTCCAAGTTCAATAAGATGATCGGCAACAAGCTGAGCACCAAGCTTTTCATTGGTTGTCACTGAATCAGCCCCATATTGCGGCGGCAATTCGTGGTCAACTGTAACAACAGGCACGTTGCGAGATGCAAGTTCCTCGTGATGGGCATAATAATCCGGTGTTACCGGAGGCCATAGGATCGCGCCATCAATGCGGCGATCGATGAGGCGGTGCACCTGTTCCAAGTCATCGAACGGCTCCCTGCCGCCAAAATTATCTCTGTGCCATACCCAGAGGATAATCGGCACATAGTCAACTGATATAAGAGTGTCGTGAATGCCATAAAGAATAGAAGACCAATAAGAATCAAACGGCGGTACCATTACGCCAACGGTGTGAGTCAGCCCAGTTTGCATGCCTTTTACAAGCATATTGGGACGATAACGAAGTCGAGCCGCAGCCTCCCATACCCTGTTACGGGTCTCCTCAGAAAACCTCGTTATATTCTTCCTTCGAAGAATTCGTGATGCGGTTGGAATTGATACATTCGCCGCTTGGGCAACGTCTCTTAAGCTGGATATTCCATCTGCCAAAATCTTCTCTCCACATTCTAAAATAGCTGTGCAAATACTTGCACAATACAATTATGGCGGGTTTACCAAGTTTTGTCAATAGCAATTTATCAATATCTTTTGAAAAAATTATAGAACAAAAATAAATCTTTCAATAACAACATATTATAAGTCGTTTATGATTAAGTGGTTATATGGTTTTAGCCTCGACAAAAGCATAATTTCTTTTATTATTGAAATAAAGCAGAAAATCGATATAATTGTTGCGTAAATACTTGTGCAACTTGAAATTGGTCAAAAATGGAAGCCAAATATGTTCAACTCGAAGAACGTTACAACGGCTGCTATGGCTGGATTTTACCTGTTTTTATCACTTTGTCTTACTGGATGCACGGTTAACCAGACCCTTAGTGAGCAGGAAATAGCCCTCCACTACGAATCTATGACGATATTCGCACATCCGACAAGGTGGAAGGAAACAATTGAGAAGTTCAAAGACCAAGACAGAAAAAGCCCACCCCCGAAGAATGCGGTGCTTTTCGTGGGCAGTTCAAGCATTGTTGGCTGGGATACCCAAAAGTGGTTCCCGGATATTGAAAATATAAATCGAGGCTTCGGAGGTTCTCACATAAATGATTCCTGGTATTACGCAGATAGTATAATTATCCCCTATAAACCTAAAACCATCGTATTCTATGCAGGTGATAATGATGCTGCAGACGGGAAAACGCCCGAAATGATTTTTGTGAATTTCAAGGTCTTTGCAATAAAAATACGAAAAGCCCTACCTAAAACGAAGCTCGTTTACATTGCAATCAAGCCGAGCATTGACCGCTGGAGCATTTGGCCCCAAATGCGGAAAGCAAATGAACTTATAAGTAGCTATTGCGAAAAGCAAAATAACATGTATTTCGTTGATGTATCAAAAGTGATGCTGGATTCCTCCGGTAAGCCGATTAAGGAGATATTCTCTCCCGATGGGCTGCACATGAATGAAAAAGGCTATGAACGTTGGACTTGGCTTGTACGACCTTTTATAGAATAAGCTTCTTTGAGCCTTGTGGGATTAGAGTTCCTTCATTAACAAATCGGGTTTGTTCGATGTAATCCCGTCAATGCTCATTTTTTCGAGTTTTCGGGCGGAATTCGGGTCATCTACAGTCCAAGCATAAACGCCAAGGGATGCCTTATGAGCTTTTCGAACAAAATCTTTGTTAAGGCCAGCCCAGTTCAAATTTAATCCATCAAGGCCGTACCCTTTTGTCTTGTCAATCAACTCTAAGCTATGAGGTATCCACCGGCCGGTTTTTTCGTCTTTATTCGTCATAACAAGCCAGTAAGCAGGTATATCCGGCAGAATTTTCTTAGCCTGCGCAACGACTTCAATTTTGAAACTTATTAAAACTATTTGTTCCCGCTTGCCACTGTCTTCGATAATTCGTTTAAGGTACGGTAGAACTTCCGTGCCGCATTTTACTTCAATAAATAACCTTTTGTTCTTGCCAGCAGGAATTGTCTGAATTATATCAGCCAATAATGGAATCTTTTCTCCCGCATACTTCAAGTCTTTAAAAGAGCCTACATCCAGTTGTGATAATTCCGAATAATTTGCGTCTTCGATTGAAATATCCACTCCGGATGTCCGCAGTGTATTTGGGTCGTGGATAACGACTACCTGATTATCTCTGGTCATACGGACATCACACTCAACCGCCGCAGCTTTCATTTCCCAGGCTAGGACTATAGCACTTCGTGTATTTTCAGGTGCTATATCCGATGCTCCACGATGAGCTATTATCATAATTTTATTCCCTTGCCAGAAGAGAACCAAAAAACCCGTTACGACTGTATATATACATTTCCTGCACATCCAATCCTCCTATCATAGTATATCACTACACACCCCCAAAAATAAGGTAAATGACACTTTGAATCAAGAGATGACTTCGGCTCTCTACTCTCTGCGGATTGCACTAACGACGGTATGGCGGATTTTGCTGATAATACCGCTTCATTTGGCTGCGAAGATGTAGGCGGCGGTTCTTCAGTAAAAAGTCGATTCTGTGCGACTTCAGTGCTATCGGACAGTTTTGCGATTAGCTGACTATCTCCTAAAAGTGCATGCCTGACAGTTTCGGCGATTATACCGACCGCTTGGTTTACCTATTGACAAGCATCCGAAAGATGATTACTTCTATTTATATATGAAAACGCAAATCGCTTTTTCAATTATGGCGAGTATCGTCGCGCTATTCCCGGCCAGCTGCTCTACAGCCTTGACTTCCGCAACGCATACTCAGCCATCTACCGGAGCATTTCAGACAATCTCTCCAGATGACCCACGCTTTCTTTATGAAGGCCGCTTCGATTTCTCCGATCCAAATGCCATAATTGTCATCTGGCAGGCAAGCCGAATCAGTATCGATTTTGAAGGCGATTCAATTTCCCTTCTCTTCGACAACACGAAAGGCCAAAACTTCTTCAATGCGAATCTAAACGGTTCGACCACGATAATTGAGATTAGTGAAGGCTCCTCCCCGCAAGGCGCTAAGCTTGCCAATCTCGGTATCGGCCGTCACAGCCTTGTTCTCTTCAAACGCAGCGAAGGCGGTGCCGGCACAACGCGTTTCCGCGGCGTACGGATTCCCATAGGCTCACGCATCTGGGCCCCGGCGAAACCCGAGTATAAACTCGCGATGGAGTTCTTCGGCGATTCCCTCACTGCCGGCGCGTGCAACGAAGATGGCGATACCGACCAGTGGGAAGACCTGCGCACGCACAACAGCGCACTTAGCTACGCTGCGATGACCGCCGAGGCGTTTTCAGCCGACCACCGCAACATCGCTGTCAGCGGAATGGGAGTCAGCACCGGCTGGACCAAAGTCAAAGGCGGCGAAATGTGGGACCGCCTCTACCCGAAAGCATCTTCACCAGCGGCCGACCTGAATACTTGGACACCGGATGTTGTCTTCGTATTCCTCGGCGCAAACGACGATTCATTTACCAGATCTAAAAATCAGTTGTTCCCTGCTGACTTCACCGAAAAATACGTCTCACTTGTACGGGAAATTCGAGTCGCTTATCCCGATCCACATATCGTCCTCCTGATGAGTAATAAGTATGGCCCATCATTGCGTCAGGCTTGGGAAGCAGCTGTCAAGCAGCTCGAATCATCCGACAAAGCAATCAGCCATTATGTTTTTAAGCACTGGGCAAAACACCATCCCCGTGT
>JASFHM010000002.1:0-17529 GCA_050123215.1 Phycisphaerales bacterium
CGAGATTTTTTTGTCGGTCGCTTTCGGCATTCATGTTAAGTGCCTCCCTTTAAGCTGTTTTCAATAAGACAGAATATAGCCTTCTTATTAAAGAAATCTCGCGGGCTATTATCGGCTAAGATGGGCAATGATGCAAGAAAATTGTCGAAGGGCGGTTGTGTGGAGAAAAGACTAGAAAGACTATTTTGCTTGCAAAACAGGCTTTGGAACCTATACTCTACGGTTTCGAAAAAACGGTTCGGTTAGTGTATCGGGGCAGAAGAATGAATCTAATTAAGTGGATTCGCAGAAACGAGCGTAAGATTCTTGCGGTTGTGGTTATTATCCTTATGGTCGGCTTTATAGGCGGGTCATATCTTTCACAGCTTGGTCGGGGTGGTTTTGGGCGCAAGACTGTGATTGCGCGTTACGGCGTCAAAGGAAAGATAACCGATTATGACCGGGCTCTCGCCCAGCGCGACCTGGATTTATTGCAGTCCCTGAGGATGGACCAGATGTTGCGAGGTCAGGATTTGCGCGGAGTGTTTTTGGCAGAGCTGCTTTTTTCCGAGGGCAGGACTTCGCCGGAGCTTTTGGTTGGCCTGAAGCGGGCTATAGCAGCGCGGAAGCTGCGTGTTAGTGACGGACAGATTGCCGGGCTGTACCGACATACGGTTCCCAGTGACATCTACTGGATTCTGCTCAAGAGAGAAGCTGCCGAAGCAGGTGTGTCTGTGAGTAGTCAGGTAGCGGATAGAATATTGGGCAGTGTTTTGCCTCAGCTTTTTAACGGTGCGACATACTCGCAGGTAATCAGCGGCCTGAGAGGCCGGGGACTATCAGAGGAGATGATACGTGAGGCGTTTTCGGAGTTACTGGCGGTGCTTGAATACGCAAGAATAATAATCTCAGTTGAAGGGTTGACTGAGTTACAGATGCGCAGCTGGGCGAGTCTGGAGGGAGAGGAAATTAATACCGAGCTTGTAAAGTTCAATGCCTCTGTATTTGCTGACCGGCAGCCTGAGCCGAGCAGTCAGCAGGTGCGCGAGCAATTCGAGAATTTTAAAAGCAATTTGGCGGGCGAGTTAAGCAATGAAAATCCATACGGATTCGGATATATGCTGGATAATATGGCAGCTCTTGAATACATAGCTCTGAAGATGGATGATATTTCAGCGACAGTAGAAAAACCGACCCAGCAGGAAATGGAGGATTTTTATCAGGCGCATCCTGAGCAATTTGTAGAGCAGATTCCGATAGACCCCAATGATCCGAATTCACCGATGACCGAGCGCGTAGTAAGCTTTGGGCGGGTGGCCAAGCTGATATCGGATAGGATTTATCAGCAGAGAATCAGTACTAAGGTGGATGTTATCCTGGGTGATGCGAAACTACTGGCTCAGGAGAATTTCGGCGAAGCAGATGTTGCCGAGCTTGGCGCGGAGAAATTAGAAGAACTAGCGGTTGATTATACTCAGGTTGCCGAGCGACTATCGCGGAAGTACGGAATCAGGGCTTATTCGGGCAAGACAGGTCTTCTAAGTGCAGATGATATGAGAGTAGATGAGTATTTGTCGGGGTTGTTTTTAAGAAGCCGCTCAGCGGGTCAGATACCAACGTCATTGTCTCAGTTAGTTTTTTCAGTTGAGTCCTTCAGTGACGGCAGCACCGGTTTACAGCAGAGCAAAGCGATAAAGATGTACGAGGATATCGGGCCAGTGCTGGATGTCAGGGGCCGAATAGTAGCGATGGTTAGAGTGATTGAGACCAAGGAGGCAGCGGATCCGAATTCATTGGAGCAGAGCTTCAGTAAGGTTTCGATTGTGCTTGACGAATCCAATGAGATGACTCATCAGAGTTATTCTGCGAAGGATGAAGTTGTGGAGGACTTGAGGAATCTTACTGCGATGAAAACGGCAAGACAAATGGCAGAAGAATTTGCCGAACTGGCGGCTAAACTGGGATGGGAAGCTGCGCTTGAGCGGTTTAACGGTCGGTTTGGTTCTTCTGAGAGTGAGCCGAATACGTTTGAGATGACCGATTGGCAGGGTCTTAAGAGATACTCGGATGAGTATATGGAGACTTTGGCTTTCCGCAGCAAGTCCGAGTTTGCGGCTAAGAGGCTGATGGACCAGAGTCTCAGGGAGGCCAAAATCATCGAAAAACTTTATTCGCTGATACCCGCTGATAGTAATCAGCCGGCTGAATTGCCTTTGGTTGTCAAAATGGAACCGGATATGAGTTATTATCTGGTTAAAGAATTGTCCGTGAGCAGGATTTATAACGATGAGTATTTGAGCAGCAAGCCAATGTGGGCATATGGGCTGGAGAGTGTAGAAGGCCAAAACCTTGTTGCGGTTCATTTTCAGCCGGATAATATTCTCAAGCGAATGAACTTCAGGCCGGAAAAAGAAACAGAGGCAAGACAAGAGCCTATCGAGCCCGTTGAGGACATCATCGAAGAGGTAGAATTCTAAATGGCCGGGTCAGCTAATGAAAATCATGGTTTGCGCTTAGTGTTGATAATAGTGTTAGGCTGGGTAATACCGGGCGGCGGATATTTCCTGCTGGGTGAAAACAGACGCGCCGTGATAGTTTTTGTCGCGATTACTCTTACTTTTTGTATAGGCATATACGTCGGTTCGATAGGAGTAATTGACCCGGTACAGGCCAAGCCTTGGTTTGCGGCGCAGATATTAAATTCACCGCTGGTGGGGCTGCTTGGTAAGATGACGGCCAGCGGCAGATATTTGTCTTACGGTAAGCCCAGCGAAATTGGACAGCTGTACACAAGCATTTCGGGATTGTTAAACTTACTGTGTATCATTAATTGTGTTTATGTGGAGCACAAGCGGGCTGTAACAGGCAACGGAGATTAATATGTCGGTTAATATCTTTAGGATATTGGCAACTTTTACTTCGCCCGAGGAAATTGGTGTAAATCCGCAGTCGATGCTGTGGATGCTTCCTTTGGCAGCCGCTATCGCAGTGGTCTACAAGGCAATAAAGATGCCGAAGATTACATCGGTTAGTTTCATAAAGCAAAGCGTGGTGCTATTCGGCTCAATTGTGGCGTTCATAGTTGCCACAGCGGTAATACTGTGTATTGCGGCGTATTTGGCGACGGAGTAGTGACATCCGGTGGTAGGTTCCGGGGTTGAAAAAGGTTAATCATTCGGGGGGAGATTTTTCGAGGATTTCCAATTCTTCAAGTGCATTGTGCGCGGCCTTTTGTTCGGCATCTTTTTTGTTGGTGCCCCAAGCGCTGGGGAAATGTCGGTCGGCGATGACGGCTTCAACCTCGAAGCACTTGTTGTGGTCCGGCCCTTTTTCGTCGAGCAGCAGGTAAGTGGGGGTGATATTGAAATGCTGCTGGGCGTATTGCTGTAGAAGCGATTTGTAATTGCCGTGGGCTTGTTTTGCATCGGCCTGGTCAATCATAGAATTGAAACTGTTGAGAATAAATTTTTTCGCAGCGTCGAATCCGCCGTCTATGTATATGGCGGCGACAAGGGCTTCGAAAAGCCCTGCTGCAAGAGAGCCTGACAAAGAGCTGCTGCCGTTCATTCCTTTACCGACTTTGAGGAATTTCTGCAGGCCGAGTTTTCTGATTACTCTCGAGCAGGTCCTTCTGGAGACAAGAGAACTTTTAATTTTGGTAAGGTCACCCTCGAGATAGTCGGGGAATCTGTCAAAGAGGCTCTGACAAATTACGACACCGAGCACTGCGTCGCCCAGAAATTCGAGTCGCTCGTTGCTCAGGGTGCGGTTATCGGCGGCGGAGGAATGATAGAAGGCTTTTTCAAGCAATTGGTGGTCAGAGAAATGGTAGTTCAATATCCGCTCTACCTGTTGCAGATTTTTCTGGTCCATAACACGAGTCTCACCAAGGACAAATCTGCGAGCAGGTTACGAATATCGCTGATCCAGCGATTTTCGTAACGGGCTCAACAGTTCACTAACTGTATCAATTATAATTCAAAACAGGTAGTATGTCAAGCCCGGAGCGGCCGGGTCCGGATTCTGATTTTGGGTGAGTTGGCTAAAACCCATGCCTGCGATGAGCACTTACGGATAACGGGCTTTATTGTTTGACATATTCAGCTTGATGGGGTTTAATCTGGCCCAATCGATTTCGCGCAGATAGCATCGTGAATCCGGAGGTATTTACCAAAGTAAGGAGCAAGTCTAATGCCGAGGCGCAAAGATATCAAGAAGGTAATGATTATAGGTTCTGGGCCGATTGTTATTGGTCAGGCATGCGAGTTCGACTATTCGGGAACGCAGGCATGCAAGGCATTAAGGAAACTCGGCTATGAGATTGTGCTGGTTAATTCGAACCCGGCGACGATTATGACCGACCCGGGTATGGCGGATGCGACATACATCGAGCCGCTTAACTGTCGAACGATGGCTGAAATTATAAAAGTTGAGAGGCCGGATGCGCTTTTGCCGAACCTTGGCGGCCAAAGCGGTTTGAACCTGTCTTCCGAGCTGTATAAAGCCGGCGTCCTGAAGGAATACGGCGTAAAAGTTATTGGTGTGCAGATTGATGCCATTGAGCGAGGCGAAGACCGGCTTCAGTTCAAAAGGACGATGAACAGGCTCGGTCTTGAAGTGCCACGAAGTGAAATAGCATACACTGTTGAAGAGGCCGAGAAAATAGCCGACAAGCTGGGGTATCCGATAGTAGTTCGACCCGCATATACAATGGGCGGCACCGGAGGTGGACATGTTTACAATGTTGAGGAACTTAGAACAGTAGCCGCCAGAGGTCTTGCCGTCAGTTTGGTGAACCAGGTGTTGATAGAAGAATCGGTACTTGGCTGGGAAGAACTCGAGCTTGAAGTGGTGCGCGATGTTAAAGCTCAGAAGATAACAGTCTGCTTTATAGAAAACGTCGACGCCATGGGTGTACATACCGGCGACTCGTATTGCACCGCGCCGATGTTGACCATTGACGAGAAGCTTCAGCGGAAGTTGCAGAAATATTCATACGATATTGTGGATGCAATCGAGGTCATCGGCGGAACGAATATCCAGTTTGCACATGACCCGAAGACAGGAAGAGTCGTGGTTATCGAAATTAACCCGAGAACATCGCGTTCTTCGGCGCTGGCTTCCAAAGCCACAGGTTTCCCCATAGCATTTGTGTCATCACTTCTTGCGGGCGGTCTTACACTGGATGAGATTCCATACTGGAGAGAAGGTACGCTTGAAAAATACACACCCAGCGGTGATTACGTCGTGGTCAAATTCTCACGGTGGGCGTTCGAGAAGTTCAAAGGCGTGGAGGATAAACTCGGCACCCAGATGCGTGCGGTGGGCGAAGCGATGAGTATAGGTAAGAACTATAAGGAGGCATTTCTTAAAGCAATTCGCTCGTTAGAAATAGGGCGACACGGTCTGGGCTTTGCAAAGAACTTTAACCAAATGCCACTTGAGGAGTTGATGGGGCACTTGGCCCATCCGTCGAGCGAGCGACAGTTTATTATGTATGAAGCTTTAAAGAAAGGTGCCGACGTAAAAACGCTGTATGAGAGAACGCATATCAAGCCTTGGTTCATCGAGCAGATGGCTGAGCTGGTTGCACTCGAAAAGCAAATCCTCGAATACAAAGGTAAGAAAATCCCGGATAAGCTGCTGACTCAAGCCAAGCGGGATGGTTTTGCCGACCGTTATCTTGCCAGGCTGACGGGATTATCCGAAGAGAAGATTCGCAAGCAGCGTATCGGCATAGGTGTTGTTGAGACGTGGGATGCTGTGCCGGTCAGCGGTGTCGAAGATGCCGCGTATTACTATTCCACATACAATGCGCCGGATAAAGTATCGACAACGGATAAAAAGAAGATTATGGTTCTGGGCGGCGGGCCTAACCGAATCGGCCAGGGAATCGAGTTTGATTACTGTTGTGTGCATGCCGCCTTTGCGATTCGCGACGAAGGCTATGAATCCATAATGGTCAATTGTAACCCTGAAACAGTATCAACTGATTATGATACTTCGGATAAACTATACTTCGAGCCGTTGACCGTAGAGGATGTTTTAAGCATCTATGAAAAAGAGAAACCTAAGGGTGTTATTGTACAGTTCGGCGGACAGACTCCTTTGAATATTGCCAGCGAGCTTGAAGCTGCCGGTGTTAAGGTAATTGGTACCAGCCCCGAGACGATTGATTTGGCGGAGGACCGTGACAGGTTCCGCGGCATGATGAAAAAACTTGGGATTCCGATGCCAGAGGCCGGTATGGCCAGCGATTTGGAGCAGGCACTTAAGATAGCCGAACGCATTGGTTATCCATTGATGGTGCGACCTTCGTACGTTCTGGGCGGCAGAGGGATGGAAGTAGTACATGATGAAGAAATGCTCACTCGTTATGTAGCTGCCGCGGTTGAGGTGACACCTGAAAGGCCGATACTTATAGATAAGTTTCTTGAAGATGCCATCGAAGCCGAGGCCGACGCTGTTGCCGACGGTGGTGATGCGTTTGTGCCCGCGGTGATGGAACACATTGAGCTGGCCGGTGTTCATTCGGGAGACTCTGCATGCGTTATACCACCGGTCACGATACCTCAAAAACATCTCGACACTATTTGTGAGTACACAAGAAAGATTGCGACAGAGCTAAATATTGTCGGTCTGATGAATATTCAATACGCTATTTGTAATGATAAAGTCTATGTACTCGAGGCCAACCCGCGTGCGTCACGAACGGTACCGCTTGTGTCAAAAGTTTGCGGACTGTCGATGGCACGGCTGGCAACGCAGCTTATGCTCGGTAAGAAGCTAACGGATTTGGGACTAGAACGTAAAACAATTCCACACTTCGGCGTCAAAGAGGCGGTATTCCCATTCAATATGTTCCCGGAAGTTGACCCGGTACTTGGGCCGGAAATGCGCTCGACAGGTGAAGTGCTTGGCTTGGCTGATTCGTATGGATTGGCGTTTTATAAGGCGCAGGAAGCGACTCAGCAGGTATTACCATCCGAAGGTGCGGTTCTGATTAGCGTTACCGACGCTGAGAAATCTCACATTGTGGAAACAGCTGAGCTATTCGCTGAGATGGGATTCAAAATCAAGGCTACCGAGGGTACATATAAGTATCTGGAAGGTAGGGGCATTATTTGCGAACATATTTTGAAAATGCACGAAGGCAGGCCTAATATCGCCGATGCAATAAAAAACGGCGAGATTCAACTGGTGGTAAATACTCCCTCGGGCAAGCTCAGCCAGTACGATGACTCATATATCCGTAAAGCTGCTATCAGGTATAAGCTGCCTTATATTACGACGACGGCAGCTGCCGCGGCAGCGGTGAAGGGAATCGCAGCAAGGAAAGAGGATACGGCGGCCGTCCGTTCGTTACAAAGCTACCATAGCAAAATTAAATAGCCGCAGCTCGAATCGTAGTACACCGGTAATAACATCGACCACTCGTGTAATGGAGGAAGATAAAGAGAAGATACGCCAGGCTGGTTTTGACGATTTCATATCCAAGCCGGTTGATATAGAACAACTCAAAGAGACAATTCGCAAACATATCACGCTTAGGAATTTACCCCGCCCTGCATAGAGTCTTTCAGGCACACGGTTCATTGTTTTTGCTCTGAACGTAGGATGAGGCGAGTGGTTCGAACTCCAGTTGCTGCATTTTGTGATTTTATCGGCGAAACGCAGATGCATCCCAATCAGGCGCTTGGTGCTGTTTTCCCTTGCACTATAGTATTAAAATGGCTATAATAATATTGGGTCTTTGATGCTCGTAAATTGCGTGTAATCTGTTTAAATGTTTCTTATTTAAGTGTGTTTTTCCAAGTGAGAATATGACAAACTTGAAAAGTAAAAAAACCAGTGCTTCAACTATAAAGAGAAGAGGAAAAGTTCTGAAGATACAATGCGGCTATAACGCTAATTCCGGTTCGCTCGCTTCATTTGTTATTGCGTTGCCGGTCCCACTTATGGTTGCAGTAACAGCTTTGGGCTCGTTGACTGCCTTGGTTTCTTCAATTTTATTGTCTCGCTTGGTGGAGTGAACTGGTATTAAAGAGTGCACCCACTATGAAAATATGTAAAGAGGGAGAAGAGCTCAATTATCGCTTTGAAAATTTTGGGGGAATAATTGCTAACAGCAACCCGCCATTCCTCGCCTTTGTCAATCGTGATTATATGAGAGAGCTCGGCTTGGGCGAATCCGAACTTTGGAATATCAGTGACGAATCAATAGGCCTGCTCAGTGCTCCGACAGAGGTGCATTTTTCAATTACCGAGAAATGTTCCGTTCGCTGTCAGCACTGCTATGTCGATGCCGGAGAACGGACCCCGGGCGAATTGGATGTCGAGTCTTTGAGACGTGCTTTGGATATACTTGCTGAGATGAAGGTTTTCCATATAGCTTTTGCCGGCGGTGATGCTATGGAAAGGCCGGAATTACTCGAGCTTGCTCAGTATGCCCGTTCAAAAGGTATCGTCCCGAATTTTACCGTTTCCGGTTTTAATATGAACCCCGAAGTTGCTCAGAAAATGAGAGTTTTCGGCCAGGTGAATGTATCTGTCGATGGAGTCGGCGAAAAGTATGGCGCACTTAGGCCTCAGCGAATGTTTAAAGTTGCAGATAAAGCAGTGGACTTATTAGTCGAAGCCGGTGTACCTACGGGCATAAACTGTTTGGTTAGCAGAGGGACGTTTGATGGTATTGAAGAACTTTTCAAGTATGCAAAAGCTAAGAAAGCGAATCATATGAGCTTTCTGCGTTTTAAACCCACCGGCAGAGCTAAGCGGTTTTATGAAAAGGAGAAAATGACTCACCAGCAAAAAATAGGCTTTATGCCGATGTTGAAAGAACTTTCTGCAAAGTACAAGCTGAATATTAAAGCTGATTGCTCGTTTATGCCAATGATTTGCTATCATAATCCCCCTCTTGAATCTTTTGAGACGGTGACAAGCTATGGCTGCGAAGCGGGAAATGTGCTTATGGGAATGAAAAGTAATGGTCAGGTAACCGCCTGTTCCTTTTTGAACGATGCGCCTGACATTTCCATATTTGATTTACAATCAGCTCTGCAAAACGGGAATTGCTTTGAAAAAATAAGAAACTGGCCCCAAAATGCTGTCGAGCCTTGTAAGTCGTGCAAGTATCTCAATATCTGCAAGGGCGGCTGCCATGGGGTAGCTGAGTATGTCACCGGCAGTTTTTATAATCCCGACCCGGAGTGCCCGTTTGTGGCGGAATATGCAAATAAACGCAGTCTCGTAATTTGAACTTACAGATTGCTCAATTTCTTGTTTGAAAATACAATGTCGGTCTTACTCATTAGTTAAGTCTATCACAGAATTAGCAATGACGAAAAAACTCAACATATTATTCATCGCTGCGATGGTGACTGCTGTTCTTGTTGGCGTCTGTTTCGCTGAGCAGGATGTTGTGACTCGGATTAATAGTTGTTTTGAGAATGGGCAGTTCACAGAAGGTCTCAATATGCTGCAAAAAGAATTGAGCGAGATAAGCAAAGGACAAAGGCCGAATATTGAGGATGAAAGAACCAAATTAAGGCCCGCCTTGCTATTAATGAAAGCCAGGTTTTATGAAGACTATGCGGGTAATTTGTTGCAAGCAAAACGATTCTACCGGCAGGTACTTCAGTTAAAACCACCGGCGGAGCAGAAGTATCTTGTTGACGCCGGGGCTGGTATTAAAAGAATCGAGGACTACGACCGGAAATATGCTAGAGAAATAAAACTTTTTACGAAAATCAAAAAGCAAACAGGAAGAGGTGCTGAGCTTGAAAAAGTGAGCGCTCAACTATTAAAACTCATCTCTAACAACAGCGATGAATTATTGTTAGCCAGCGCCTATTACTACTTAGGTAACGTTTATCTCGACCGGGGAATGTATTGGCCGGCTTATAAAATGTCGCTGAAAGTAGTGGAGTTAAAACCTGCTTTTCATTATTACCTGCCTGTTAATACACTCAAATACGATGCCTATAAACAATGGTTGTTGAATCTCATTGTTAATATAGTTTGGTTCATGTTGTTGGCTCTTTTGATATTTATCGCTGCGATTTTCTATTTTTCCAGGCCGTGGCGGTGGCTCAACATTAGAGTTGTAACCTCGGCAATTATAATTATTTTACTCTTTGCTGTGTTTGGTCTGCTTATAATGTGGCTTATAAACAAGACGGCTACGCCGCCTCCGGACTATATGTCGCCGCCGATGTATTACAGAGCGGATTTCGGCGGGTTTAATAGTTGGTTGCCTAGCAAGTATTTATTATATATTCTTACAGCTTCTGTCGGTGCTATAATACTTGTGACATCGACTCTGAGGTTTAAACATTGCTGGACATGGCGCCTGATAAACGTACTTGCCGCGATTCTTTTATTTTCCGGCATATTCACCGTGTTTTTCTTGCGGTACGGCTTTGACTCATCAAGTTACAGTGCGAATTCATTCTACAGAGAAAAAGACAGCGTTTTTTCATATTTTTCAGGAAGGACGTATTTTCGTTTGAGGGATGTGAGGCCCTTCGTTCTAACCAATCCCACGGCTTATCCCGACCTTGGGACAAAGAAGGTAGATGAGCCTGTTTTCGCCGAATGGTTTGAAAAAATAGCGAAGAATGCCAAAACACTCGATGAATCTACAGAATCACAGAAATGAAGTTAAAGCACAGTACAATTTTGCTAACCTTAATCGGCCTTGGCTTGCAAGTTGCAGGAATCACAATCGTTATTTTAGCTTTTAGCCGGCGATGGAATTTTCCCATACATTTCGAGGCGTTGCTTCCGATAGCTGTAGAGATAAATTGTGTTATTGGCACGGTGATTTTTCTTCTTGGAACGATTTTTATAATGTTCTCGCTGGAATCAAAAGCTATCAACGCAGGCAGAAAACCTGCCGTTGCCCTGCTTGGCTTTATGAGCCTCGTTGGTATAATAATAGCGTCAAAATTAAAAAAACGGCCCATCGGAGAATCAGCAGCAGAACGACCACCTGAGAAGAAGAATTGTCTTATTGGAATTGTTTTCACTGTGATGGTTACTATGCTTTTCCTCTGGGCTGGCTATCAATGGCTGCAAAGAAATGATTTTCCACCGAAACTTTCAGCGGCACAGATTCAATCCAATGAAGTTTTGGCATTTGAGAGACTGAAGCAGATATGTGAAGCTCAGCACAAATATATATTGGAAGATTGGGACGGGGACGGCCAAAAGAACTATTCGCAGTTTCTCGCTCATTTATGGCAGAGTATAGATTCAAACGCTGACCCCGTGATAGTGAATTTGCTGCCTCGAAAACTTGCATTTGCGATGAGAAGACCTTGCGCCTTGGATGGTTATATTTATGTTGATATACATTATAAGAGCTCGAAAGATAAACCCGGCTACATAGATAGAATTGACCCTAACACAGGATTTGCCGTTGGCGCTCTCCCGGCCTCCAATAAAGAGACCGGCCTGCTAAGCTTTATTGTTACTCAACAAGACGATATTTATGCCCGGACGCTTGACCATATTACGTACGGGACTAGGCTCGGCTTCCTGACTTGCCCGGCAGATTTCGCTCGGGAATCTTGGCGTCAGATACGTAATATCGATGATTTGAAAGAGTTTCAAAAAGAATTTGCTTATACAAAGCAACCTCTGTCCCAAATACATTGACTGCGGTGATATTTATAAAAAGGACTGTAAGGGTAAATGAACATCATAGCCATTTTTCTTTATTCTATGTGGCACATCTTTCTACCGGGTGAATCCACGCCTATTCTGGTTGCACTAAGGGCGATTGGAACAGCGAAAAAAAGCGTGTTAAAAATCGGTGTTGGCCTCGCTGTCTCAAACGGTTTTATTATGATACTTTGTCTCTGTCTAGGTGTTTTTATCCCCGGCAATCTGGAACAGTATGCCACCACCTTGGATATTATTGCCAGATTGCTCGTGGTTTTTATATTCTTTGCTGTCGGTATCTATATACTGATTCGATTGAAACAATACAATTACGAGAAAGAATCCAAGGTCGCCTTAGCCAAAAAATCATTCTTTGAAGAACATTCACTAAAGAGCGGCTTACTAATAGGCATCATCCCCAGCCCCGCAGATTTGGGGTTCATGCTGATTGGTTCCATGCTGCCGCCTGAAAAATTATGGCCAGCCGTCGCTGTTGTTTGGCTCGGTGTTCTTGTTTCTTTTACTCTACTTAGCTATCTTATTGGATTTATTCCGATGGAGATATTAAAGGAAAAGTATAATAAATATATCAAGTGGCTGCATATATTAACCTTGATATGTCTTATTTCGATAGGTGTTTGGCTTTGTTATATGCTATGCAAAGATTACTCTTACTACTTCTAGTTTTGGTTGTTCTGCCGACGTTGGGCTGTTCGGACAAAGAGAAGTCCGGTCAGTCAGAAGAGCAGGGCTCCTCATGGGACCCTCTTGATGTTTTCATGGTTCATCATATAAGAAGTGCCCACCGACTTCATATTGGTGTTGAGCCATACAACGAACTAATCGTGGGATACGATGGCGGGTTGGTTTTAGTACAATTTTCTGAAAGTATGACCGAGCAGACCGATGGACAAATTCACGAGGTTTTTGATCTTCCCGAGACCGGCCAACAAATGGAAAAAAAGGACTACTTGGTTTTTCTGATGAAACTACACGCCTACCTTACCCTGAATCCGGTAAAAAGAAAAAGAGGGGAGAACTGAGAGTATGCCTTTCGGGTTGCATAGACTGAGGGTTAGGTATTTCCTGATGCAACCGTTTTCAACAACCTCCGCGAGGGCACAGGGGGCGATGGCTCTAAAGCAGAAAAATACCGATATCAAATGAGTTCGGCGGTACCGTCGGGAATCCATCCCTCGCTATCATCGGAGAGTTTTATGTGCAGCCAGTTCGGCCTGCTTTCGAGCACGTCAAATTCGGTACCTTCATGAAGAGGTTCTTTGAAACTGGGTGCGTAGTTTTCTCCGTCACCTTGACGAGCGACCGCTTCTTTTGCCGTAATGACTCCACATACTCTGCCTGTCTGATTCTTATATTCGACAGTAACTGAGCTCAAAAAACAAAGCATCAAAGCAGCAGAAATTATTGCAGACATCGTCAACGCATTGTTTCTGCCAAACCATATTGTAACCGTGGTAGATAAACAAATGGCTCCAAAGAAGACACATGTGAGAAGAAACTTAGTCTTGAGTGAGGAATCGTAATGCCAGAAAAACAGTGTACGCAGAATACGTTTTTCAGTTTTTACACCAATCTTATCTATTCTTTTACTGCGGGCAAAGGCCAGATTTTTTTGAATGTCTTGGTCAGAATCATCGATTTTTGCAGCTTTGCGGTAGTTTAGAATTGCTTTACCAAGCCGGCCTGTCAGAAAATAGGTGTTGGCGAGATTGTAATATAACTTTGCATTTTCGACCTGGCCCTCATCTACGATTTTTTCAAAGCTAAGTATCGCTTTTTCATAGAGTCTTTCAACCTGGTCTGAATCTTTTGTTGAATTAGCCTGCCGGAAGACTTCATTCGCTTGGCTATATAATGCGTATACCTCTTCCTTTGATAGCGTAGCCTCTGCAGAGGCTGCAGCTATCAATAAACACACGCAGAATATCAATGCATTCTTAATAGTTGTCATCTTCTCGAATTCTTTTCGATGGTTTTTATAAGCTCTATAGCCTCTTTTATTTTTGAAGAGTCACAAACATGTTCTACAGACGCATACCGAGCAGCTTCACAGCTTGCTATGATTTCCTTGTATTTCTCAGCTATTTGTCTGTTCTTGGTTTCTGCGATGACAGTTTCAAAACAGTCGTTAGAGGTAAGTGACCTTGCAATTTTGTCAAAGCGATCACCGATGTACTGTTTCATCGTTGAGGCGAGTAATTCGTGCTGTTGCTCAATTGGATAAGAGACGATTTTTTTTAAATGACCGACGGCTTTGCCGGCGGCACCACGTTTACGTTTGGCGATGGCTTTTTCGGGGGTTGTGTATGTGAAGAATTTAGTGAGTGAACTGACAATTAATAAAACAAGAGGTCCTGCCCATATTAATAAGTAAGGAGTGCTTACTGTAGCTGCTATTGGTGAAAAAGTCTGATTTGTCAGAGCGTCAAGACCTTCATAATTTGCTGAAAGCCCCTTCTTTATAGCCTCCACTTCTTTATTAACAGGTGCGAAACCAAGGCCTTCCAAATCTGCGTTGGTTAGTACTTTTGTTGGCGATACCTCAAGTTTTATTGGCTCGGTTTTAGCTACCTCGTACCTGCCCTTATCCGCATCGAAATAGACCAGTGGTATTGATGGTATCTCCTGAATTTTATCATTGTTGGCGCGTATAGTCTGTGTGAAAACTTTGTAACCGTTTTCAATTGTTGGGGATGCTTTTTCCGATGGAATTTTGAAGTTTTCGGCCAGTTCGGGAATTTGTTCCAAGTCAGGCCACAAAACAGGCTTTAAGAACTCACCGCCACCTATTTTGACTGTGAGTGTGATAGGGTCACCCACGTTGACTTTTGTTGGAGTGGCGGATGCTGCAATTGTGTATTTGCCAACCAACCCGTAAAACCCGAACGGCTTACCTTCTTCGGGAAGAGGTAGTACTTTCAGGTTCAGGGGCTGTGAACTAACTAAGAATCGTTTATATTTTTTATGCGAACCGAAAAGACCGTCGAAAAAGCGGTCTTGAGAACGTACTCGGCCCACCGCAACGTCAGCAGAAACCGAAGCCGGTGAAATTGCTATTTCACCGGCATGTTTAGGAATCAGAATTTTGCTGAAGGATAGCAGAAGTGAATCTTTGCTATTGTGAGTTGTACGGTATTGGCTAACACGAACAATGACACCATTGCCAAGGTCGTATTCCTTGGCCTGCGGACTGGATATGTCCGGCTCTTCAATATAAAAGTCGTTGCTGGTAAAGGCTGGAATATCAAACTGGAAGTCGCCAATATCCGCCGAAATATAGAATTTAACGGTCATGATAACCGGCTGACCGACGTAGCACTGCTGCTGGGATAAAGTTACCTCCAGGTCTAGCTGGTCTGTAGTTCCGGGCTTTAGGATATTGACCTTCACCGGATTGGTTCTATAGCTTTTGCTGTCTACCGTTACAGTCACAGAGGGAAGTTCTATTTGGCCAACATTGTTGGAAACAAGTAAGTAGCTCATTACATAGCGTTTGGTTATGCTTTGAGTGGTTCTGCCGTTTATAAAGCTTACCGAGGTTTGCGAAACATCCCTGTTGCCGGCACTTTGCGGATTGTATTTGGCTAGGGGTGTGAGATCGACTTGGCCAGCTTTGTTATCTCCGTCGATGATAATGTGATAGCCAAAACTTTCACCGACATAAATATCCTCAGATGTATCAACCTGGGCAAAGACTCTCACCGCGGCTTTAGCACCGCCTGTCAGTAGCGTCAAAATAAATAGACCTGTTAAAATATGCTTCTTAAGAAATTCCATCTCACCAGTCTTTTTCCACCTTCTGAAATCCTCCTTGCTGAAGCATCTGTCTTTGCCTCTTCTCTCTTTGTTCTTTGTCTAAGATTTCCTGTGCTGTTGCATCAGTCGTTTCGGCAGCCTGTTGCTCCTGTGGCTGCTGTTGTTGAGATTCATTGGATTCTTGGCTTTGCTGTGTCTTCCCTTGTTTTTCTTGCTGCTTTTGTTGCTGTTGCTGCTGATTTTGATTTTCTCCGGACAATTCTTTTAAGGCATTTTCAAGATGTTCAGCTGCTTTGTCCTGTGATTTTTTTGCTTCACTGCCATCTGAATCTCTAAGCTGTTCTTCGGCGCTTTTTTGTTCATCAATTGCCTCTTCAAGCTCTCTTTGCGCTTGCTGCGATTGTTCTGGCAAGGGCTGATTGGGGTCCTGCTGCTGAAGTTGCTGCAATATCTGTTCTGTTTCTGATTTAAGTTGTGATTGGTCCTGAGCCTGCTGATTGTAATCTTCTTCGGTTTGTTGTTGGCTGATTTGTCCTTCTTTAGCTTGGTCGTTTGTCTGTTGTGTTTTTTGGGCCAAAGCCTTCTGTTGTTCGGCAAGTTCTTTAAGCTGTTGCTGTAATTGCTTTTGTTTCTCTACCTGCTGCTGTTGCTCTTGTTTTTGTTTGTTAATCTGGTCAATAATATCCTTGATAATTAGTCTTGCAACTTCGATATTTTTAGCGGCCTTTTCATTTTCAGGATTGATTTCCAGTGCACCGCGCCAGCAAATGATAGCTGTTTGCATATCTTCCACTGCTTTTTGAAGGTTTGAGTCTTTTTGTTTGGAGCCTTGTTGAAAGTAGCAGTTGCCAAGATTGTACTTGGCTTTCTCAACTAATGCCATGTCCTTACTCTCAGCCGCAACCTCGTTATACAAGTCTGTAGCTTGGGCAAGGTCATCCAGTTGGAAATAACAATTCGCTTTATTGAATTTTGGCTCTACGGCTTGTGGCTGGTCGATAAGGGCCTGGTCATATTCTTTCAGCGCTTCGTTAAAATTCCCCTTATCATATAAATTATTTCCTTGCTGAACCATCTCTTCGACAGAGGCTGCCAAGCTCATCCGGCTGAGCACTAAAGTCATTACTATTGCCACTATTGTTTTAAGCTTTTTTGCTTTCACTTACTAAGTACTCCCATACCAACAGTACTAACCCTAAAGCCAGGAAAATCTGGAATTTTTCATCGTATTTCAGCATCGTTGTCGATTCAAGCTCGCGTTTTTGTGCCGAGGCAATAAGCCCTTCGTAAATCTGCCCCAAGTCTAAAGTCGTGCCAGGCTCTACCGATAAATATTTGCCGCCATTGGTAGCATACACAACCTTACGCAAAGTGTCAGCATCGAGTTTGGACCATACCTCTTGTCCTTTATATTTCATGAAAGTTTTTTCGCCGTTCGGGCCCGTAATCGGAATTCGGCAGCCTGTATTTTCATCTCCAAGTCCGATTGCGATGATTCTTACACCTTCTTTAGCCGCTTTTTCAGCCGCCTGAACGGGAAAGCTGTCATGGTCTTCACCATCTGTAATCAGAATAATGTCTTTGTACTGTCGGCTCTGTTTGTCGAAGACGTCTTCTGTGGCCTTGCGGATGGCATCACCGATCATTGTGCCACCTCTGGTAGTACTTTCAGTTGATATATCGTCTAGAACCATGCGTACAAAGGCGTAGTCTTGGGTTAAAGGGCATTTTACCGTCGCGTTACCGGCAAACGTGACAATCGCGATTCGGTCACCCTGCAAAACTTCCATCAGGTCTTTTATAGCTATCTTCGAACGCTCGAGCCTGCTTGGTTTAATGTCTTCTGCCAACATCGAGCGTGAAGTGTCCAGCAAAATACAGACGTCGCGACCCTGGCGTTTTATCTTTTGGGCCTGTGGGTTCCATCTCGGCTGTGTAAGTGCAATTATAATGACCAGAAATGCCGAAAGTAATAAAAGAGCCTTGAATATCTGTTTTTTCAGACTCACCGAAACATTGATTTTCTTCAGCATCTCAGCGCTTGCCAGAACCTTGAGCGCCTGTAACTTCCTCCAAAAACACCAGAGATAAGCTGGCGCCAGAATC
>JASFHM010000003.1:0-16328 GCA_050123215.1 Phycisphaerales bacterium
CTGGGGATGTCAAAAAGGTTTTGGATGGGGTCCAAAAGCAGGTCGATGGCATCATGGCGGTAGAAGACTTGGGCAAGACTGCTGTGGATGGAACAGGCCGAGATGCGGACACGGCGGACAAAGATTCGGATATGGTAAAGGATGGCACAAAGGATCTGACCGAGGCTGCGGCGGTCAGTGGAAGCAAGGCGGCTGTGGTATGAGACCACATTGTCAAGATCGCCGATGGTCCGATACAGATTGCGAAAGAGAAACCAGATGCAAGCAACAGTCCGAATGGGACTGGTAGAAATATAGCCCTATCCGGCGGTAACATTACGCAAAGAGGCTGTGTAATTTAATGCACAGCCTCTTTTGTTTTGGCCGGACTTGCTGGATGTTAATAGAACGTATCTTCGGTGAATACCGCCGGCCGATTGCATCTTAGCGCCAGTTGGCCGGGTAATATATAGATTCGGGTTCGATAGAAAACTTCCTGCTGAGTTTTTCTACCAGTGCTTCGACCCTTCTAATTTGGGAGTTCGAGGCGAGGCTTGCCGTGCCGTCGGCTATTACACAGACTCGAATGGTCTTCGATGTTCCGTACCAGTTGGAGCCTGGAATAACCGACCACTGCCTTTGCCACTTGTGTGTGGTCTGGATATGTCCGTCACGGCCTCCGAGACCGTTGCAAACGACGAGGTGGCAGTCAAGCTGGTCGGGACTGGCCAGGCCGGCGAGTGAAGCAAGCTGTTCGATGTTGCCGGCTTTTGTACCGCTGAAATAGACTTCGATGCAGTTCCATCGGTCTGATAACTGCTCAGCTTCGGAAGCGACGGCATTTTCTATTGGGTCGAGTTTGCAGTAGCTGGAGAGACAAAACGGTCCGGCTGAGGGTGGGTTGCCACTCATGGCCATCAAAACAACGGCACCGGTAGTCATTGAGATTAAAAGTGCCGCTAAAACTTTTGCCACCCGTGGCTGATTCGACATACTATTTCGTCCATGAATAGTCAGTTAAGCTTACCGCTCAGGAGCCCAAACAAGAGATGACTACAACTATAACAAAATAATCGGCATTGCTACAGCAAGAGCTTCAAATTTTGTAAATATTATTTGAGCGCGGTGATGCATTTCGGACAAGCACGCTAATTACAGGTCTTTGGAGCAGCGCGAACCAGGAAAGCGTCTGCAAAAGTCTTTTGCACAAAGGATGGTCAGAAGTTGTCAAGCGGTAATATAGCATTTCTCCGAAGATGACCGTTTTGTTTACTCAAAGTGTTGGTTAATTACGTCTGATAATGTATTTTCATGGCTTCGAGACAGTTGCGATAGAGCAAGTGAACAGGTTAAAGATAACAATTTGCCTGTGAGATTCAGTTAAAGATTATCTCGGAGGTCTTGCCAAGCCTTTACAAGAATACTTTTGCCGATTAGACTTTAGAAAACTGAGCAAGATACGGGGAGCATCTTAGAATGGAAGCGATATTCGTAATAGTCGGCATAGCCTCACTGGTTTTTATAGTAGTATCGGCAATAACCTATATAAACCTCGTAGCGCTGAGCAAGGCCGAACTACAGAGGTTGGAATCGGCTGTGCCCGGGCAAGAGAACGAGTGGGCACAGGCAAACGAGTTCGAATATGTTGGCAGCTATCGAATGCTGGCTGGTGGGACAAATGCGGAGATATGGGTTTGGCGGCGAATGGACAGGCCGACGTTCTTCTGCAGATATTTAGTGCGGGCAGGTACGATGTCACAAATCGCTCATGATTTGGTTACCGAGTTTGCTGATGGGATTTCAATTACTACCGCCAGTACAAAAGACGGCAACAGTATTCCGCATTCGCCCGGCGCTTATTCGCAGAGCTTTTCGGGGACGGACTTTGACGAAAGATGGCAAAAACACATCGAAGCTGAGAATTACCTAATGGATAACGGAGGCGCCCGGCTCGAGGCAAATGATACACCTTTCGAGCAGGCATTTGTCGAGGCGATTCGCAGGCAGGCAAATTACGTACGCACTTTGCCTTTGTGGCCGTTGCGAGGGACTTACTGGCATTTTGTTAGAAGATATCTGCTGCATAACAAGTCAATCCAAACTCAGCACGAAAAGGGCATGATTAAACTGCCGAATGAATCAGCCGGTGAGATACCAACAATACAAGTTTAGCGTGAGTCTCATCAGCAGCTTTATGTTTTCACTTCTGTGACGAGGATTTTGGTTTCGGGGGATTGGCTGGTCTGGGCGTGGTTGAAGGCGTCGGCTGAGTCGGGGTTCTGCTTTTTGAAGAGTTCGTTGTTCTGAATGACTTCCTTGAGGGCCTGTGATTTTGCCTTCGCATCTTTGAGAAAACGGACTGCCTTTGTTCCACAGACACCCCCTATCACAGCGGCGATTCCGATGGCTAAATCCAATACGGCGTCGGCCTGGTCAAAGACGTCGTCAATCTCTGGTCTTTGCTGTGACTGTTCAAGCGAAACTGCAGCTAAATCATAATTAGATTGAACCAGAACGTCCTGGGCAGTGTAGGCCTGCGGAAGCTCTTTGGGCAGGCCGAAGTACGAGGTGTAGGACTGACTTTGCAGGTGTGAAAGGTCGGTCAGGGCCTGAAGCTGATCGGAAGCGTTTTCATTCTGCGCTGTATCGGCGGCGAGCCTTGTCGTGCGCTGATGCAGGTAGGCGTTTTGCTTCTGGATTTCGGTTGGCGCAAGCCTTAACATCTCACAACCGGTCAGAAATATAAACGTTAACAGCAGTATTAGAGTATTTTTTTTCATCGTTTTTCTCCTTAAATTATAGCTGGTTTTAAAATATTTGGTTAAAATCACTGCAGAAATCTACTCTTTAACAGGGACGGTCAATTTTGGATTCGGCAAAGAACTTCAAACCCAAGACGATATTACTATGGCGAAAAGTAGCTGAGCATCCTGAGGCTCAACGTATAATCAACCTCTTTCCATCGGCTCAAGTCAAAATTATCGAACAGCAGCGATACTCATATGCTAAGTCTATGTCCCCTGGTAAAGCATTGCTTGAAGGAAAAAGGACTCTGATGATTGGCCAGACTCAATCGTTCGTCAATTACTTTGATGGGCATCTTGGAACAACGGTGCGATGTTGCCCTTACTATAAATTGGTCCCGACTTCCAATGGCTGTCCTTACTTTTGTACATATTGTTATTTAGCTTTCGTCTATCGCAAATATTCCTCGTTTATCAAAATCAACATTAACTACGAAACAATGTTCAAGCAGATACGAAAAGCTCTGCGCGAATCGACCGAAAAGCTGAGCTTTAACATGGGAGAGATGCTTGATAGCTTGGCACTTGACCATATTACAGGATTTACAAAGATGCTCGTTCCTTTCTTTTCCGATTTGTCGAGAGGATACTTAATGCTGCTGACCAAAAGCAGCAATATAGATAACCTGCTTGCCATTGAGCCAAATGGACACACGGTTGTATCATGGAGTCTCAACAGCCGATATGCAGCCAAAGAATATGAATCCGGTACGGCAACGCCGGACGAACGAATTGCAGCAGCTAAATGTTGTCAAGAGTACGGCTACCACATAAGGTTCAGAATCGACCCTGGAATCCTACATCATAACTGGCGGCAAGAATATTCGCATCTGGTCCAAAAGATATTCAGCGAAACAAATCCTGAGAATATAACTCTCGGAATGCTGCGTTTGCTGCCGGGCCATCCGCAACTTGCAAAAGATGCTTATGGAAATCGAGCGAGCAGGTTATGCAAAAATGAGTTCTCCGAGCAAGGCACAGATTTTAAAGTACGCTATAAGCCTGAAAGTAGAATCAAGTTTTATAAGTTTCTTATTGATAATATTAGAAGCCGCAACAAAAAAGTCCCGATTAGCCTCTGCAGAGAAACGCCGCAGGTCTGGCAAGTGTTAAAAAACAACTGCGAATTCGGCAAGTGCAACTGCCTAATCTGCTAAGCTAAGCTGCTGGACTGATTTGTTTAACTTTCTGTTGACGTGGTTTATATAGAACGCTGCAATACGAATACGTAAAAGTCTCATTATCATTTCTGTCGGAATAAACCTGCTGTTCGTATTCTCTCCTTTCTGCTGAAACGTCCAAACTTTTTGCAAATTTACATACCAAGGCTGATTGGTATTTGTCTTGCACAATCAATATTCGGCTTTGTTGATTGCACAGCAACTCCAAATCCTGCATGCCATCAACTGTAGTAATAAGACCAAGCGTTTCCTCCAACGGCCTTATCACATAGGAAAAAACTGCAATATCATACAGACCAAGATTTCGAGATATTCTGTGAAGTTGGCTCATGTTAAACGGAAAACTCTTCGGAATCGCAAACAAATAGCCCAAATTCAAGCGAAATCTGTTCAAATCTTGGCTGGCGAAATACTCTCTAAGCATCTCTTGAGCCAACCCCAAGCAAATCCGAGAAGTATCATTTAGCACGTACGATATTTGCATCGCTTCTGGACAATTAGATTTCTCATTCTCTGCAAAATAGTTTATTATATGTCGAATGATATCGGTTATAGCAAGCGAAGCAACAGCAGGCCCACAACCAATATCGAGAATTTGTATCTTTCCAGAAAACATAATTTCCAAAAACTCATCTGATGTCAAATAATCAACAAGGCTATTCTGAATCTGGAAATAGTGTCTTGCAAAGAAACCATCAAGGAATTCACGCATGCCAGCCGGAGTCGTAGGATATCGCGACTCCTCTTCAGAAACTTTTTTCCTCGGCAATCGGTTCAATTGCCTCTGCAATAGAGACTCTATCGCATCACTCAATCGCCAAATACCCTCAGGATATAAATCTTTTAGCACAATATTTTTCAATTTGTTCTCTTCCATAACAAAACCTATTCTAAAAAGAAGAGGCTTCTTTATCTCTATTGAGATTATTTTCTACTGCCTGGAGGCGGTATTCATATGAAATGCTTGTCTCGGTGAGCGATTCGAGTTTTTGCTGAAACTGTTTCTGGCACTGCAGCAACATAGTGACATCGTGCTGCAGAAGGTCAAGCCTGCCCTGCAGATTGACATAGCTGCCTATAATCAAAAAAGCTAGAAGCAAAAGCTGAACCACGACCGAAAGGTTAATCTGCTTATTGAAAGACCATGTTTTGTCATTAGTCTGTGTCATTGCAGAAAATGTTTAATCCCTGATAAGTCTTACCGAGCCGCCGGTGTTCATCTGCTCAGCTATACCGTCCGAGTCAGCGTCGATGCTGAGTCTTGCCCTGCTGCGCGCGTGCCCAAAGCACGTGCGGTAATGCCGGCTCTTGTTCCAGAAGTGTTCGTTTTCTTCGTCAGAGGCCAGCGTCGCGTAGACAGCGGATATAATCGCGAACACCGAGACCTGTTCTAAAACAGTGACATCGAGGATATCACCGACCTCGATATCACTGGAGGGGTTGCCCGGCTTAATTCCGAAATACTCGGTCAGAGCAAAGGCTACTTCGCAGGCCTGAGGCTCGAACGTGCTTACGCGAAAGTAAACATAACTTGCTGCGGGAGGCGGTACGGGCTCATCCTGCGAGTCGGCCCTGATGACGGATACCGTCAGCTCAGTTGCGGAATCGACGGAGACTATTTCGAAAGTGCCTACGAGCGATTCGTCGCTCGAGTGCAGATAGACCACGCCGCCTGCCGATACATTGGCCTGTACGAAGTCGGCGCCGGTAGCAGTAAAAGTGGTGCCGCTCATTGTTCCGCCGGTGCCTTCGATGAGTATCTGGGACGGCAAATACAATTCGCCGAAAAACGCCGGCTCATATTTTAAAATGTCAACGTCACTGGAAAACTTAACCATTGTGATTTCCTTTTGAACATTCGATGTTCATATTCGAATTAATTGTGAGCGATAAGTGCACAAGGTTTACGCTCCTGTGCACTTATGCTCTCGTACTGATGCTTAGCTGGTGGCTAAATCACGAATCAAACCGTGTGCGGCTTCATTCTTTAACTCGAGTGTATACTCGCCAATCAGCTCGCCGCACTCGTAGTCACCACCGCTTGCCAAAGGTTTGAAGTGAAAACTTCGGCCGGCCAGAGGCAAGACATTGATGCGCGAAGAATCCAGGAACAAAACGGCGTCTTGCGGCATCCATCGGCTTGTTATGATTTTGCACACGCCGAAATCGCTTTCATAGATGCTCACCATATTTACGAACTTCGTATCAGCTGCGGCGTAGCTTCGATTCTCGGTAAGGAAAGCATTAATCTTTCTCTTCTGAGAGCCGCCTACCACAATCAAATCGACATTGCCGTTGCTGTTTTCCCAGATGTTCCTCAGCATCAGGTTGATTGTCTCTTCGTCGAGGTTGTCGTCCGCCGGAAAGCCGCTGTTGCCGTCGTGCAGCACGTTGGTCGAAAGGTGTTGAATAATGCCTCTCATCGAACGTCTGGCAGATGAGGTTCCCTGCGGGTCGGTGGTAGGCTGACCGCCGTTGATAACGGTGTTCTCCAGATTGCGCACAAGCTCACGAAGTCTTTGCTGCTTCTGATAGTCCATCTCGTCGGCAAGACCGAGCTGGCTCGCGGCGACATCAGTACCGGATACCTCGACGGTCTCGGTGAATATCTGGGTGTAGTTGCCGCATCTTATTCGGTTGGTGAACCTGGTGTCCGGTTTTTCCGAACCCTCCAGAGCGGCACTACCCAGTATGTTTATCACCTGGCCGTTGACAAGGTCTTCAGGCGTTGTGCCGGCATAACCACGAATCACCACGAGAGTGTTATTGCTTACCAAGGTCACAAGCATCAACTCTTCGCTGCCAGCGACTTGTATCTGGTCACCGACTCTGAATCTCGCGCCGTTGGCCACATCAAACTCGGTTTCGGCGTCAGGGTCGCCAATTATACTGTCATTGATAGTATCTTTATTGGGCAGTAGCTCGTCTTCGAGCCATTCATGATGCGTACTTGTCGCCTCGCGCAACGGGTCGCCTAAAGCATCGAGCAGCGGCGTCTCGTAAGGTGCTATTATCCCAATCAAATCCGAAACATCCTCGGCCAATTCCGGCAAAGAGCTTCCGGCCGAATATGTCGCTTTACCTGTAAAAGACATTTCATTCTCCTTTTTATGTATACCCCAAAAAACTAATCACTAAACATAATTCCTTCGCAGTTTCAGATATTGTTGCAAATCGGTTGCGCTTCCGCTGGCTGCGGCTCTTTTCGCGGTCCTTTCCAGAGCCGAGCTGTTCGATGCCAGACGGTCTTTCACAGAGGCTGTTTTTTTCGCAGCAGTCGCATCATCATTTTTTTGCTCTGCGAACAGATAAGCTTTTTCTCTCTTCAACTGCTCAATCACGCCGTCCAAATCCGCTTCACCGCCGGCATCGACTCTTGTCTTTGCGACAAGTAAAACCGTTTCGAGGTCAACTGCTCCGGCCGAGGCCAGTTTACGAATGAGCTTCTGCTCGATTTTGGTTTTATCGAGCTGCTCTGTCAGAGACGCTGTTTCGGTTCTGGCATGGTTTAGCCGCTCGGTAAGTTCTTCAACTTTTCGCTCGGCATTCTGCGCCCTTTTGTGATAGCGGACTGATTCGGCAACCAGCTTAGCATTATCACTCAATGCCTCATCGCCGGTTTCTGTGTCTTCTGACATAACTTGTGCTTCTGCATCAATCTTGCTCATAATAGCTGCCTCATAATTCATTCATTAACAGCATCGTATCCTAATTCTTTGAGCACTTGCTCAGCTGGAACGCCCAGCTCTTTTTTGATTTTCGCTTCTTCCAGTTTCTCTTTGAGGTCCTCGGGCAAGGGACTTTGAAAAACCACCTCAATCTCTCGCTCGGCTTCGTCGGTTCGGTAAACTTTCGCCTTGTCCAGAATCGTCAAAACCATTCTCGCGATACTTTCAATACCCCGGCCGTAGGTAAATTTCTTTCGCTCGGTTTTACTGAGCATACCTATCAGCGTCAGCCTCAGCGCAACGGCGCTGGTAAGATTGCCGACTTTCTCCTTGAGAATACCGGCAACTACAGGTGTGACGCCGCTGGCTTTATCTATGGCTTCTCTGATTTCCGCTATGTGCGTATCTTCACTCGGGTTCTTCGCATCGCCGCCGAATTCTTCGATGCTCGCGTCCGGATTGTCCGTGCACCACATTCTGCCCGGAGCGACCGGACGATTTTCGAAACCGTCGATGCCCTTGCCCAGATACATCTTGAAAGACTGGAATGTAATTCTATTGGCCCTGTCGCTTAGCCGCGTATTCAATTCATCCTGAAGCGGAATTAAAGGCTCGACATCGCTTAGACCTTCGTAATAGTAAGGCTGCGCGATGTTCTGAATGTGCACTATCGGCAGAAATCCCCAGCTCATTTGACCTTCTGCAACTAATTCTTTATCTTCGTATCTCTGCCAGTAGCTCGGCGATATGATTTCCGTCACCGCTACCGAGTCGCGATTGTCAGCTCGTTTTTTGTTCGACGATAACAGCCGGGATAAAAACGTATTGTTTCTGCTAATCCGGTTCCGCTTCTGAACAAAATGCTGAACGTAATATCTGATTGCTCGGTAGTCATCTTCTTCCAGGACCGGCAATGCCCTTGGTGCTTCTATCAGCTCCAAATCGATTGTCCGTGCCAGTTGCAGCACGTTTTCGAAAGAGTGATTAGAGGAGTGTTTACTGGACTCTTGTCCGCCGGTTGTTAGGCGGGCTTGCCCGCCATTTGCTAGGCGGGACAATATATTTTCGCCAGGCCTGACTATACAATCGACAAAGCCGTACACACTTCCGAGCACCGCCATGTCCTGGAAAAATCCGATTCCGCCGTTAGCCGCAAACACCGCCTTTATAAGGCTTTCAATTTCTGCGCGTCTTTGGCTACTCGAAGACTTCGAAGCAAAACCTATCATTTTGCCGAAGAGAAAATCGACCGCTGCGTTTACCCGCCAGGCGATGTCGTTCTCTATTACTACTTCTTTGCGCTGAATATCCCGTACGGCTTGTCCGCTGAAAAACGCGCCCGGCGAACGCAGCACGCCCGTTATCCGCGCGGGCAGCCCGTACTCCTGCGCCTGTACGTAACATCTGCTGGACTCGTTTACTTTTCTGCTCGTCCCTGCCAGCCTGTTTGTCTCAACCGTGCGGTTGGCGTAATACTCCCAGAGCTTGTTAAAGTGCCCCGCGATATCCACGGCCCGCTCTTCAACGAGCCACTCAAGCAAATCAGCGCTTAACTGCTCATCCTCAAATACATCAACTTTGAAACTCATAATCGTTCGCCTCAATTTTTTTCTGTCAGGGCTTTTTATCAGCCCTCCATAATTGGGCGAACCTGCGCGTTTGATAGGTATTTTCAAAATTTTTTCAAAAAAATTATTCGTAAGTCCTTGTCAATAAAGGGCGAAATTTTTTTGAAAAAAAATATTTTTACCTGTTACCCCCCTGCGCGTTTGATAGGTATTTTTCGAAATGCAAAAAAAACTTCCGATTTTGTCCACTTTGGCACGAAATTTGCTTACACCGAAAAATATGAACTTAGGATTGCTTTTGCAGCAGCTCGATGATTTCTGCTTTGGTGGGTAACGCCTCGATTGAGCCGAACTTCGTACAGGCCAGCGCCCCTGCTGCTGAGGCGAATTCAATTGCCCCCCGTATGTCATCTTTGACAGCACAATAAGCGGCTAATGCGCCGGCGAAGGCATCACCGCAGCCGGTTTGGTCGACGAGCTCAACTTCAAACGTCGATATGTGGTCGGCGCCGTTTCTATCGACGACGACACAGCCGCGTTTGCCCATCGTTATAACGGCTGTTTTAACACCTCGCGCGACAAGGTCCGAGCCTATCATTTTTGCGGTACGAATATTTGCTGCAGATTGTTCGGTTATCTCGGCGGCTTCATAAAGATTTGGTATCTGAATATCAACAGTGAAATATTCTATTGGCAAATCACCTTCGCTCGCTACGGTTTCCAGCGGCCTTGCCGGGTTGAGTATCGTTTTAACACCTGCTATCTTCGCCAGCTTTATCGCTGCGACAATCGCCTCCTGGGGCAGCCTGCCGTGAATCAGGCAAATGTCCGCTTCGCTAATAACCTGCTCGGCTGTTTCGATGTCAAGCTCAGTAAGAGCCGTGTTCGCCCCTTCGTAACAGCAACTCGCATTATCGCCCGTAGCATCAACCAGCGTAACCACTATACCGGTATTCTTTGCTTCAGCCTCGAATACATAATCCGTGTTAACGTCATACTCGGCAAGACTATCTTTTGTTACCCGGGCGAATGGCCCGATTCCAACCTTGCTTATAAGATGCACATCGCAGCCGCATAACGCCGCTTCTATCGCCTGTCGAGGACCAGGCCCGGTTACCGCATAAGAGAAAGATGAGCCGGATATCACCTCGCCCGCGACAGGGACGATTCCGCAACGCATAGCTATATCGAGATATGTCCCCCCTACGACTGCGATTTTAGGTGTTCTTCCGTGCATTTCTGTAAATCCAAAAGAGCCGTAATTAGTATACGTTTCTACGCTTTAAATGCAAAAACTTTTCTTTATCCCTTTTTTAATATTCCGATTTGCATCCTTAACCAGCGTTCTACAATCGCTGTGACGTACCGAATCTCTTGTTCACTGAGCGATTTTGCTTTTTCTATTTTGTGCCATTTAAAAAGACATCCCCGGCAGCAGGTTGCCGTTGCGTGCTGGGCGATAAATACCGGATGGCCCCTCATCGGCGTCTGTTTGCCGTCGTTTTTCGGTTGAGCATCACTGAGCCGCTGAATGACAAAGTCCCGAGCGTGCTCTAAAATCGTATCGAGGCCCTTGTCGTCGAGATATTGCAGTTCTTTTTCGCCGAGTCGAAATCCGCTGCGAAATTTCGACCTTGCCAATCCATCGAACAGCTCATCTATATCACGCATGACAGCAGATTATAAACCACGAGCCGCTATGGTGAGAAAAAGAAAATTGAACCCGCAGAGATGTAATTAAACCGTCGGAGGTTTATTTTGGGGTATAAGCTCCGAAAATGAGCTCCCGACGGTTTCAGATGAGCTCTTGCCCCCATAAAATCCTTTACTCATCCATCACTTTGGCTGGGTCTTTATGCTAAACCCTATCCTCGCTTTCCTTCCAAGACACATCGTGTGCCTCGTATGACCCGACTGACTAGTAATATAACGACTGCCTGATAAATTGTCAACTATTTTAGAGCAAGAAACTTCCGGTTTTTCAACTTTTTTTCACCGCGGCAGGGGTATCCCCGATGGTCGGTTTCAAACTCAGCCGCAAGTACGGCTGTAAATCCAACCGCGTTAACTGTTTACATAACACGCAAAAAATATTTATTTTTTTTCGAATTTTTTACTTGACTGCCGTTGCCTTTAAAATTAAAATAGCGATATTGTTGTATAATCATACAACTTTATGGCGTTTTTAAGGCCTCGGGAGGGCCTTGCCGGACGAGACCAGGCCCCCTTTAAAAACCGGAAAACTGCTGTGAAACGAGCTGCCGAAGTGGCGAAAAATACTAAACAACAATAAAAATATTGCCACCCTTTCGACAAAATCAAAAACAGTTGCCGGATAAGCGGGACGGGCATGGCTTGGCCGGGTTTCTTATACAGGGAATATAGGTAATTTTTTGCGGTTAAGCACATAACCGGAGGGTCGGGTTGCTTATCGCGATACATAAAAGGCTCAGCTAATAAACTGCAACGGCTGAGCGTTAAAAACCAATGAGCAGAATCCATGAAAATCTGGATACGGGGAACTTGCGCGCCTCGACGTCGATGCGGCGACAGCTCGAACAGTTTCGCAGCAAGGTCGCCCTGCTTACAAGAGACGACAGACTGCTGATAACGATGTACCTCGACAACGGAAACAGCTTTCGTCAAATATCCCGGCTGACCGGAGTCAATGAGGTAACAATTTCAAGGCGGTTTGAAAAGATAATGCATCGGCTGACGAACGAGTATTTCGATGCCGCGGTTAAGAACAGAGACAAACTTTCGCGCAGGCAGATGAAAATTGCACGTGATTACTTTCTCAGAGGCGTATCGATAAGACAGCTCAAAACAAAATATCGAATGAGCTATCACCAGGTGTATCAGATATTGAAAAGCGTAAGAGAGCTAAACAGAAATACGAGCGTCAAGGTAAGGCAGTATTGAGGGAGAGACATGGCCAAGTACAACGTTTCAAAAAAGTTCAGACATTCGGGAGCCCTGAGTCAAAAAGCGATTGACGTGATGCGGATGTTCGGGGTGACGAAAGACCGGCTCGATAAAATCGATTTTCGCTGTCGATGCGATGTCGAAATCAATACCGGCGATGTTATTTACGTCACGGGCCCGAGCGGCTCGGGTAAAACGGTACTGCTGAATCTGCTGCGGGAAAAGATACCGGCAGAGAAAAGATGCGACATCGAGCAGGTCAAATTAAGCGGTAACAGGCGAGTCATCGACTGCATCGGCGGGGACATTATAACCAGCCTTAAGTATCTATGTAAGGCGGGTTTAGGTGATTTGCCGGCGATGGTCGCAAAGACCGGAAGCTTAAGTGAGGGACAAAAATGGCGGTTCCGGCTGGCTATGGGCCTGGCATCGAATAAGAAGTTTATCTTCGCCGATGAGTTCTGCTCGAATCTCGACCGTGTCACCGCGGCGACGATAGCATACAACGTTCGCAAATTCGCCGACCGATACAAGACAACGTTCATTCTCGCATCGACTCACGGGGACATCCTTCGCGATTTAGCTCCGGACGCAATCATTACGCGGGATTTGTCGGGCAATACGGAAGTGACATACAAATACAGAAAACGTCTGTCGTTTAATGGTTGCGACGCTCGTCAGGTAAAACGTTAAACGTCATGCGTAACAAGTTGCGCAACCGCAACCGTACAACGAGGTTGAATTTATGAACACCTGTACAGTGACATCCAAGGTGAAAATCGTCAAAGGCGGAACAGCCGATTATAAAAAGCTGTCCAGCTATCACTATCGCAACGGCAAGCTCGGTCCGTTCAAAGCGATTTACGCGATGCAAAATTCGCAGGGGACAATCGGCGTTATAGTTTATACGATGCCGAACCCTTCGCTGGAGCTTCGCAACGTGGCGACCAATAATTTCTTCAAAGGGCACAGCAGAAGGACATCGCTTGCCCTTGTAAATAAAAACGTTCGCACGATAAGCAGAGTGATTATCGAGCCTCGTTTCAGAAGTCTCGGCCTGGCGACAAAGCTCGTCCGCGAGACGATGCCTCTGATGAACGTCGCAATCGTCGAGGCGATGGCGGTGATGGGCCACGTCAATCCGTTCTTCGAAAAGGCCGGTATGAAGGCATATAAGCGTCCGATGCCGGTCAACTGTCTGCAGATAAAAGCGGCGCTTAGCCTGGTCGGAATCGAAGATGAGCTGCTGTTCGACGCAGAAGCGGTCCAGCGGCGAATCGAAGGGCTATCGGTGGGCAGGAAACATTTTCTCGAAAGACAAATAAAGCGGTTTCTACAGAACTACGGCAAGCGAAGGGACATGTCAGCCGGTCTTGAACGGACAAGATACGTCATAAGTAAACTGACCGAAAGACCGGTCTATTACATCTGGCTCAATCAGGAATTTTTAGATTGCGTAAATTTAATCTTTAGTTCGCAAAGGTAGGTATCAATGTATTTTTCAATACCGGCAATAACCTGGTCCTTAAGCTCAGCGGGACTTCGAGCAATCCACACCGTCAGGTTGTACAGACTTTGCGTATCGACCTTCAGCCATTTGTCGTTCTTATACAGAAAAACGAACAGCGTTGTCATCGCAATTCGTTTGTTACCGTTTTGGAAAGGATGGTTCTTAATCATGAGATAAAAAAGTACGCTCGCCTTTGCAGCGAGACCTCGATACAGACTTTTACCGCTGAACTTCATAAACGGCATTGCAAGACAGCTCTCGAGTACACCCGCCAGGCGAGTCGTAAAATCAGGAATTGGCTCATTGAAAGAAAGATGCTCTTTGGCAAGTTGAAAAGCAAGATACTCTATCTCTTTGAGAGTAATGTTTTCCATTATTCCTTACTCAGCATTTTGAGGACCTGGCCATACTCTTTAACCGTTTTCTTAACAGCCTTGTCGATTTTATGTTTGGTTTTTTCGTCGAGCTCTTTGCTGAGCACCTTCGAAAGTGTTTTGTCATCTATGATGTACATATGGCCGACTTTCGTTGCCTGAATCTCGCCGGACTTGACCTTTCGATAAGCCGTGACCCGGCTGATACCAAGCATCTTCGCAAGCTGCGGCACTGTTATATGCGACATGACCGGTTACTCCAAATAACCTGTGAAACTAATGTTTCATTATAGCACTAATGTAACATATGTTTCGTCATATTCAAGATGAAACTTTAAACATCGTAACACCTTCTAAAACAAGAGGTTATGTTTAATATTTTTGAAAGAAGAAAGGCAAAATGTCAACAAAGATAACCACAATCGGTATTGATAAGCTCACGCCTCATCCGGGCAATCCGAATCGGATGAGCGAAAGTAACTTCGCAAAGCTGGTTCGTCATATCGAACGGACCGGGCGATACGAGCCGCTAATAGTTCGTGTAAAAACACCGCAGAACGCAGCACGCAGAACGCAGTACGAGATCATCAACGGCCATCATCGCTTCGCAGCTCTCAAACAGCTCGGCTTTGATAAGTGTGATTGCGTTGTCTGGGATGTTGATGACGATGAGACTGCTTTGCTTTTGGCAACCCTTAACCGTTTGTGCGGGACGGATGTGCTCGATAAGAAGCTCGCCCTTTTGAAAAAGCTAAACGCCAAACACAACGTCGAACAGTTATCAAAACTGCTACCGCATACAAAACCACAAATCGCAAAGCTGCTCGAGCTGCAAAAGACAAAATTAAAACCTGTACTCGCCGAGGACAATAATGAGTCGTTTGCTTATCCGCTGGTGTTCTTTTTGAGCGCCGAGCAAAAGGCAACTGTTGAATCGGCCTTGTCAAAAGCAATGAAAGACGAAGCTAAACTGACAAAGGCCGTCCGCAACGCAAAAGCCATCACAAGTATCGCAGAGTTTTACGAAAGGAGTCGCTAATGAAGAAAATCAAATACGTTCAACTGGAGCCGGCTGCGGTACTGCTTGATTTTCTCTCATCACGGATGACCGCTGAGCAGTTCGGCTGTTACTGGCTGATTATGATGAACCTGTATTGTCAGGCCGGAAAACTCGAATTCGATCTAAACGAGCTTGGCATGTTGTGCAATCGCAGTGAAAGTTTCGAAAAAATCTGGGAAAAAATCGAATCGAAGTTTCAAATCAAAAACGGTTTTATCAAACACAAACGCGTCACCGCCGAGCTCCGTCGAGCGAAAAGGTTTTTACAACATCAACGTCAGGCGGGACTTAAAGGTGCTCAAAAACGATGGGGTCGCTATGGCAAGCCTAATGGCAACGATATAGCCAAGGAAAGTAAAGAAAAAGAAAGTAAAGGAAACAATTTTTTTGGGAAAAAGGGTTTTTCTCAATCTTCAGAAAAAAAGAATGAAACATGCCTTGAGATGATGGAGCGAATGATCGCAGAAGGGACGTGGGAACAATGAACCAGGAACAAGTATGTAACCTTATCGAGAAGGAATTCAGACCGCTTTGGCCAAGCTGGAACATCAACGAGGCGCAACTGCGAGTCTGGATAAACAAGCTCAAGCCGTTCAAAGCAGCCGAGGTCAGGCAAGCGGCAAATGAACACTATGCCAGTCGGGCCGGTGTTTATTTAAACCCGCAACTACCAGCAATAGTCGAGCTGGCGAAGAAATATCAGCCGAGGCGGACGCCTGTCGAAGTCGAGCCGTGCAATTACGATACGGATGTCTTTGTGCAGTGCATCGAGCATGATAATCCAATCAAGCTGTTTCAGTTCTTCGGTGTTTACGTGGCTCGCCAGTACCAAGACAATCGTGACTACATACTCAACGCCGCCGAGTGCACCCGCCGCAAAGTCGAGAGCATCTACGGCGGAGTCTGGATAGTCGTTCAGCAGACGACACACTCGGCTATGCGTGATGAATTGGCCGAGCAACGCCGGCCACAATCATCGAAGAAACAACTCAGCCATCAACTTTAATTGAGGGAGGTCTATCATGGATGAGACAAAAACACGCCTGATTCCGTTAACGCAGGGCTACTTTGCAATCGTCGATGCCGACGACTACGAAAGGCTCAGCCAATACAAATGGCACGTCAATAAAAGGGGAAACACCTTCTATGCCTGCCGAAACGAAAAAGACAAAACGATATTCATGCACCGCGAAATCTTAAACGCGTCCGATGGGATGGAATGCGACCATATCAATCACAACGGCCTGGACAATCGAAAG
>JASFHM010000004.1:0-13633 GCA_050123215.1 Phycisphaerales bacterium
AGATTCTTTCGGCCTTGTATTCTCTATAGTATCAAACAATGTGTTGCTCCATGTGCGGCGCTGATGGACCAGAAAAACTATAAGAAAATCATCACCGATTTGACAAAGTTTCTCAAATCGAAGCGCTCGACAATCCTGCGGCAGTGGAAGCAAAAGATGGATGAGGCCTCTGGCAAGCTCGATTATGAACAGGCTGCGATTTATCGAGACCGGATAAAACTGATTGAACGTCTCGATGAGCGGGGAACTCCTGATGAAGATGTTCAGCCTGAGGTTTTCGCGGCTGAGCCGACCGAGGCGCTCGAACAATTGCAGAAATTATTCGAGAGCGCCGAGCAGATAAGAATCATTGAGGGAATCGATATTGCTCATATCTCCGGGAGTGACAGTGTTGGTTCTTTAGTGAAGTTTATAGACGGCCGACCTTTCAAGAACGGCTATCGAAGATTCAAAATTAAAACGGTCGAGGGAATCGATGACTGCGCTATGATTGCCGAAGTTGTGAAGCGCAGGTACAAGTACGCGCTTAAAGGCGAAGAGCTTTGGCCGGATGTTGTTCTCGTCGATGGTGGCCTGGGTCAGTTGCATGCGACCGAAGCTGCGCTAAAACAAATGAACGCGCCGATGCCGAACCTTGCGGCACTTGCCAAAAGAGAGGAAGAACTATACATACGCGGCCAAATGGGACCTGTTAAGCTGCCTCGGACTTCACCAGCATTGAAATTACTGCAATACGTCCGTGATGAAGCTCATCGATTTGCCCAGCACTACCATCATCTGCTTCGTAAAAAAAGTTTAGACGGTAAGTAAACTTAAGTCGAGGGTTTAATTTTCTTCAATTGTTGAGAGCCCCTCGTGTGTCAAGCCGGTTATGCGCGCATCGTCTTCTAATGATGTTATAGTGACGTTGTTAAGCTCAAAACTATTGCTGAAGCCGATAAGCGATGACTTGATACTTTTAGCGCCCTTGCCGGCCAATATCTTAGGAGCTACATAAACACAGATTTCATCGGCAAGTTTTTCTCTTAGGAACGAGCTGATGACCGAAGGGCCGCCCTCGATGAGTAACTGCTGACAGCCTCTTTTGCTTAACTGCTCCATGACGAAATGCAAATTGGATTTACCATGCAGGTCCGGGAAAGTGAGCACTTCTGCGCCGCTTGCTTCTACTTGTTCAAGTTTCTGAGCATTTGTCTCGCCAGCGGTTTCATAAGCTATGATTAGGACCGGTTGTTTTTTTGCTGTTTTTAGTAATTGGCAATCGAGTGGTATTCTTAGCTGGCTGTCCAATACTATTCGGGTCAGAGTTTTGCCTTTGCTCGGGCGAACTGTTAGAAGCGGGTCATCGGCCAGTACGGTCCCAATACCGACAAGGATTGCCTGCACCCTGCCTCGCAGTTTTTGAACGTCGTCTCTGCTTTTTGCACAGGAAATCCATCGGTGTTCATTGTCTTGTTGTGCCCAGGCTAGTTTGCCGTCGATGCTCTGTGCCCATTTGAGTATCACCCAGGTTTTGCCCGTGGTGGCATGTTTAATAAATGGTGCGTTCAGTAATTTTGCCTGCTCGCGGCAGATGCCGATTTGAGTTTTAATCCCTGCCTGTTGAAGTTGTACGATTCCTTTACCGTTGACGTTTTCTGAAGGGTCGAGCATGGCTACGACAACTTTACCAACGCCTGCTTCGATGATTGCTTCGGTGCAGGCGGGAGTTTTGCCTTCGTGACAACATGGCTCCAGTGTGACATACATCGTTGCGTCTTTCGGATTAGCGCCGATGCTTTTGCAATCTTCGAGCGCGTTAATCTCGGCATGCGGGCCACCGAATTTTTTATGCCAGCCCTTGCCGATGACCTGCCCGCTTTTAACGATAATACAACCGACCGCAGGATTTGGTTCGACCGAGCCAATTCCACGTACTGCCAGTTTTAGTGCGGCCTGCATACACTTTTCATCGCTGGTTATCATATTAGTCTTTTATTTGCCGAGCATTTTCAAAAATTGCTGTTCGTTTATGATTTCAACGCCGAGCTTTTTTGCCTTATCTAATTTGCTGCCGGGCTCATCACCTGCGATGACATAGTCGGTGTTTTTGCTGACACTCGAGCCGGTCTTTCCACCGTTATCCTTTATCATTTTTTCCACTTCGCTTCGCTTATAATTCGGTAATGTGCCGGTTAGTACAAAGGTCTTGCCCGCAAGTGCTCCTGTGCTTCGTTTTCTTTCGGCTTTTGGTTTTACTCCCGCGGCCGTTAGTTGCTCAATCACTTCTTTGTTTTTGGGATTCCTGAAATAGTCGTAAACACTTTTGGCCATGACCGGACCGATTTGGTCTATCGCTTCGAGCGTTTCAATATCGGCAGTTGCGAGCTTATCGAGCGACCCGAAATGCTCGGCCAAAATTTGAGCCGACTGACTGCCGATGAAGTTGATGCCGAAGGCCGAGACGAGCCGCCAAAGAGGCTGGGTTTTACTTTTTTCTATTGAATCCATAACGTTGGCGGCACTTTTGTCGGCCATTCTTTCCAATGCCGCCAAGTCGGATTTCGAGAGCTTATACAAATCGGCAAAACTCTTAACCATACCGACATCGACCAGTTGCTCAATCAGCGAGCTGCCCAGGTGTTCTATGTCCATCTGGCCTCTGCCGGTGAAATGTTTGAGTTGCTCTTTTAGTTGAGCGGTACAGTTCGGATTAACACAGCGTATACAAACGCCGTTTTCATCTTTTGCAACTTCTGAGCCGCAGTTCGGACAACTTTTCGGAATCTGGTATTTTTTTGCCCCGGCTTTTCTGCGGTCTTTTTTTACCTCTATAACCTGAGGGATGATTTCGCCGGCCTTTTCGATAATTACAGTGTCACCGACGCGGACATCCAGCCGTTCTATCTGTTCGAAATTATGCAAAGTCGCGCGCTTGACCGTAGTGCCGGATAATTGTACCGGTGTTAAATTCGCAACTGGTGTAAGTGCTCCGCTTTTACCGACCTGGACATCGATTGATTCAACTGTGGTTTCTGCCTGTTCTGCGGCGAACTTATATGAGATGCACCATCGTGGCGCTCGGCCTGTCGCGCCGAGTGTGTCACGCTGGTCAAAGCGATTGACTTTTATAACCATACCATCGATTTGATAGTCGAGACTGGTTTTCTTCTTCTCCCAGCCTGCGCAAATCTCGACAACCTCATCGATTGTTTTAGCCTGTTTGATATGTGGATTTACAGGTAGGCCTGATTTTTTGAGTTTTTGTAAACATTGATAATGATTTTCCGCCAAAGGTTCACTTAACTGTCCGGTGGCGTAAGCGAAGAAAGAAAGATTCCTCTGTGCGGTGGTCCTTGCATCGAGCAGTTTCAACGAGCCGGCTGCGGCGTTTCGTGGATTGGCAAAAGGAGGCTCGCCGGCAGCGGTTTTGTATTTGTTGAGTTCCAGGAATGATTTGACGGGCATATAGACCTCGCCGCGAACTTCGAGAATCTCTGGAACGTCGGTCTTTTTCAACAACACGAGTGGAACAGCTTTTATAGTGCGAACATTGGCAGTCACGTCGTCGCCTTGGCGGCCGTCGCCGCGGGTCGCAGCGGTAACCAATTGTCCCCGCTCGTAGCGGAGACTAATAGCCAAGCCGTCAATCTTCAGCTCGACAACATAATCGTAGTCTCTCACTCCCAAGCCTTTGAACACACGTTCATCGAAGGCCTGCAAATCGTCTGCGCTGTATGTATTGTCAATGCTGAGCATTGGAACCGAATGTGTTACGGTCTCAAATCCTTCTATAGGCTTTCCCGCAACCCGTTGAGAGGGGGAATCGGCCGTTATAAGCTCAGGATTAGTCTGCTCAAACTGCTTTAACTCGGCAAAAAGCCGGTCGTATTTTTGGTCGCTGATTTCGGGGGCGTTTAGAACGTAGTATAGATAGTCATGCCGCCGGATTTCAGCGCGTAACTGCTCAACTTTTTGCTTGGCGAATTCATCCATATCGCAATTTATACGCTGAGCAGGCCGATTCTTCAAGGGCCAATAGTAACGGTTGCTGCAGTGCTAAAAAGCAAAATTCCGGGAGAAATGGGTCTTTAAAACCGCACTGAGAGGTTTTTCCTTTTCTTGAGCAAGAGATTGGACACCTTCAAATACGGAAAAGCCTTGGAAATTGGGGCTCAGATATAGGCGATAAAAAGAGATAAGAAAGAAACTTAGAATTTGTATACGTTGTTTTCGAGAATATGTTTTGAACGACAGGGCTGTTTGGGTGTTAAGAAATGCTGTAATTATTGCCGTCTGAGTCCGGAAGGGCGACTGATTTCGTTACCCTTTTAAATTATGGGGCATGGCTATGAACAAAACGGAACCGATACTGTTGGTCGAGGATGACCTTGTCGATGTGATGACTGTTCGGCGGTGCTTTGAGGAACTGAACATTGAGAACCCCCTGGTAAATGCAGTCAATGGAGAGGAAGCTTTAGAATATCTGCAGGGTGCTAAAAATCCACGGCCCGCGCTGGTACTTTTGGATTTAAATATGCCGCGGATGAACGGTTTTGAGTTCCTCCGTACTGTAAAATCCGACGATTTTTTAAAGGCGATTCCAGTTGTTATACTTACTACATCAAACCAAAGCGGTGATGTGTTGGAAAGTTATCACCTGGGCGCGGCAGGATATGTTGTAAAATCCGCTGATTACCAGAGGTTTGTTAAGGCGGTCGGTGTGTTGTATAACTATTGGAGCTCATGTTGCCTGCCGAGCCTTCAGCCGTGCTTAGACCGAACGTAGCGCGGAAGCGCCAGTAATTTTTCGCTTACCCTCTGTGCAGCTCGACCATTTCCTACTACTTAGAAAAATAACCAATCCCCGGTAAGATATATTACGATTGTCAGTATCGCGGCGATTGGAACTGTGCCCAGCCAGGAAATAAATATCGACCGTATGACTTTGCGGTCTACAGCCGTGATACCACGTGCCAGCCCCACGCCTATTATAGCACCGACAATCACATGTGTGGTGCTGATTGGCAAGCCCATTTTTGAGCAGACCAGCACGGTTGTCATGCCCGCCAAATCGGCTGCCACTCCACGCGAGGGAGTAATCTCAGTGACCTTCATGCCCAGCACTTTCATAACTCGGTATCCGAATGTCGCTAATCCCACTGCAATGCCCACACCCCCTAATATTAGAAACCATATATTTACGGGCACCTTACCGGGCACGGTGTTGTTTTTGACGATTTCGGCAACCGCTGCCAAAGGTCCGATTGCGTTGGCGACATCATTAGCTCCCTGCGAAAAGGCCACGGTACATGAAGTGAATACTACTAATACCGCAAACAATTTTTCCACCTGCTGGAGCTGTTCGTCATACGATAGCTCGTTGTTGGAGCGATTTTTTCTTCTGATGGACACTGCCGAAATAGTCGCTGCGAGCAATCCACCTACAATGCTAAGACTGATGGCCTGGAGTCCATTGAGGTTCAGATGGAGGTTTTTAAGTCCTTTGTAAATTATCGCCAAAATCAGAACGGTGAAAATGAAGAAAGTACAAACAGGTATTGCTCTGCGCGCGGCAACAGCTGGATGGTCAACCGAAAGTACGTATCGTGAAATAAGCTTGAATATGCAGAAAGCTAAGACCCCACCGGCCAGCGGTGAGATGAACCAGCTTGCCACAATCTCACCGAGTTTATCCCAGTGAATATTCCCGAAACCCGCTTGCAGTATTCCAAAACCGACGATTGCACCGACTATCGAGTGAGTAGTGGAAACCGGCATTCCAAAAAGAGAAGCACTGTTTAGCCATAGTGCCGCAGCCAGCATCGCACAGACCATGCCATAAGCTAAAACACGAGGGTCCTGCTCGAAAGCGCTTGTCTCAATTATCCCTTTGCGAACAGTGTCGGTAACGTGTCCCCCAACAAGAACAGCACCGGCAAAATTGCAAATGGCGGCCAATACAATGGCCCAAAAAATAGGCACAGATTTTGAACCGACCGCATCGGCCATTGAATTCGCCACGTCGTTGGCACCGATATTCCAGGCCATGTACGCGGCGATGATTATTGCCACAACGACGAGAATTTCCATGGGCAGCCCTGCCTCCGTGCCTGATTATCTCTTGCGAATGATTATTCGAAGGTACTTTGCCGTTTTCTCGGCGTTGTTTGAAACTTGGCTGAGGATTTTACAGTATTTGTCCAGGAACATAATAGTGACGGGGTCAAGCTGTTTTTCCATGCTGTAGAATCGCCTGGCAAATTTTCTCTCAAGACGGTCCACGTGCCATTCTTCCTCGCCTATCCTGGCTATTTCCTGAAGCATTTCTTTTGCTTCCTCACCGGTGAAGGCGGCTTCGGCTAATGTAGATAGCTTTTCCGCCAGGTTCATCAGATGCTCGCTCACGTTTATCACCTGGTCGACGAGGGCCGTAAAATCTGCCTTTAGTTCCTGTGGCATCTTTGTTTTGCGAAGCAGCAGCACTACAGCGAAGTCTTCAGCCGCATCGGCCACGTCATCCTGATAGGCCAGGAACCGGCTCAGTTCGCTTCTGCCGACGGATAAGAAATACATCCCGCTGAGCTGGTCGCGCAGGTCAGTTTTGAGCTGGTCGGCCTCATGCTCGGTTTTTGACATTAGATTATGAAGTTCTTCAATTTTGTCGTAATCCTCCGCAAGCAGTGCGTCGGTTAAAGGTCGCAACAACTTCACGCATTCATGCACTTTACACGAATGCTCATGAAGCGGCTTGAATGGTGAAGGGGCGAAAAATTTGTTCAGTACTCCCATAGGGAATCTCCTTGCAAAAAGCACACATTATAGATAGGGCGGCCTTGTAGTCAGCACCCGACAAAGCCGCGCGGTATTTGTAACTTTTATGTTGCTGAAATGTCAAGGCGTTTTTTCAGATGTCCTGAAATAGTTTGAGGACAGTCCTCGTGAACAGAACGGCAAGCTCCCTCTGGTCTGGCCTCTACCCTGAGTCATATCGCGGATGGAGGCGAAGAAGGTTCATGCTTGCTCATAAGAAAGATGGCTTTAGTCGGGCATGCGAGCATGCAAGCCCCATCGCCGATACAATCTTGGGGTCTGACCACTTTTGCTGTTCCATTTTTAACCTCCAGTACATTGGGGCCGAGTTTTTTGCACAGAACCGCACAATGTGAGCAGCCTAAACAGCGTACGGGATTAATTTCCGGTATATTGCCTTTTACGAATGTTCTGCCGAAAGCCTCCGCTACTTCCGTATCTATTTTTTTGCCGGCCATAATAAATCTCCTTTCAGATTTCTCTTACCTCTCATGGTCAATATTGATTTTTCGCGCTATACCGACAAATGTGAGGAAACAGGGAGACTCCGATAAAATTAATAGGGTTTCCCTGTTTCGCTGTTTCTTTTTATCTCATGAAGTTCGCAACAAATGGAGAGGTTTCGCCTCTGCGTAAAAAGTGGCCTGAAGGGCCCTCACCGAGGAATTCCGAGAACCAGGATTCATGCTCAATCTCTTCGTTTAGAATTGCCTGAGCCAGGGCGTAGGTGCGGTGGTCCTTGCCTGCGGTCAGGTTGCAGATATTGGTGTAACCACGCACTGCACATCTTTCCGCATTGACGAGAACTGTTAGCATTGCCTTGATATTGGTTGGGTCCTTCGGCAAAGATGCGGGCGGACAAGCAGACATATCATGGAAAACCTTCATATCGGCTGGAAGTTCTCCGCCAAGTTCGTAGATGCGTGGAACCAGAGCTTCGAAGTGATTGCGGTCCTCGATTCTGGCGGTCTCGGCAATCTCCTTGATACCCTCTCCTTCCAGGCCTATTAAATTGACCCGCAGGATTGTATAGTAATAATAAGTGGTCAATTCCGCGGCCGCGTTGGTAACGAGCAATTTTAGAAGTTTTTCAACATTAACTCCTGCCTTTTCTACCATTTCAATTGCTACTTGTGCCATTTTGTAACCTCCTTTAGTAATTTTTACGGCATAGTAATTATTCTTAAATTCGTCCAAAAAAATATATCATCGCCTTTTGGCGCATTTGTCACATGTGCCTTCCAGGACCACTCTCAGGTTCGTAACTTTGAAGTTTTTCCGAAATTCCTTTGGTATATTGAGATTATCATAACTTTCGTTATTAAAGTCCACTATATTATTGCATTGGCGGCATCTGAAATGATGATGAGGACCCACGTCCGGGTCGTAACGTTTTGCTTCGCCGTATCCTTCGACTATATCGATGACACCAATTTCGGAAAAAGTTGATAGCGTTCTATATACGGTATCAAGAGAGATATCGGGAAATACACCTCTGACTTTATCGTAAATTTCTTCCGAACAGGGATGGTTTTTAGAGTCGAGTAGTTTCTCGTATATTGCCATCCGCTGTGGTGTCATGCTGAGATTGTGCTGCTTGCACTTATCCCGGAATGCGCTTATTGAATCTGCTTTATTTTTCTTCAACATCGAATTTCTGCTCAAATAACTTGACTTCGCATTTCCAAACTAATACTATATAAGAATAATTCCTATTGTTCAAGGAAAATTTCTAAAAAAGTTGTTTTTTTCAACTATCGGCTTTAAAAGCCTGATTTCAGGGTAAAATCAAACAAATTAAGCAGAAGTTGATATTTGCTGAGATAGGCGATTCCGTATATCATAAAGAGATTCGGGCTGTCTTTGTCGAAGTGAAGGGTTAAGAAAGCATGGAAGCTAAAACTGTCCTGATAGCATTTGGGCTCACCTTATTTGCCGGGCTTGCAACGGGCGTCGGTAGTGCATTGGCATTTTTTGCCAAACGCACTAATACGAAACTGCTCTGTATTGCGCTGGGGTTTTCAGCAGGTGTGATGATATATGTTTCGTTTGTCGAGATATTCGCCAAGGCTAGGCAATGTCTAACCGCCGAACTGGGTAATGTCGGCGGCGTTTGGGTAACCGTCCTGGCTTTTTTTGGCGGGATTCTGCTTACCGCTATGATAGACAAACTTGTGCCCTCATTTGAGAATCCGCACGAAGTTCACAAAGTAGAAGAAATGACCGATACCGACCAGGCGCGTAAATTCAGCAAGCTGTATCGCATGGGTATTTTTGCCGCGATTGCTATCGCGATTCACAATTTCCCTGAAGGACTGGCAACATTCTTAAGCGCCCTGAAAGACCTTAAAATCGGCATCCCAATTGCTGTTGCTATCGCAATACACAATATCCCTGAGGGAGTAGCTGTCTCAGTTCCATTATATTATGCCACCGGCAGCAGAAAAAAAGCATTCTTTTATTCGTTTCTTTCAGGATTGGCCGAACCGGTAGGAGCAGCAGTAGGATACCTTCTTCTGTTTTCATTCTTTAACGATATTATTTTTGGTATCCTCTTTGCTTCGGTAGCTGGCATAATGGTATTCATCTCGCTTGATGAGTTGTTACCCGCCGCCCAGGAATATGGCGAGCATCACCTGGCAGCTTATGGCTTGGTTTCCGGTATGGCTGTCATGGCCATAAGCCTGCTTCTGTTCTTGTGAGAACTAACGAGTCTGGGTTGTGACAAAAGAGAATCATCCTTCGTTAATTTCGGGAAAGGTATTTGAGGCGTAAGTTTGTTTCAACGCCTCTGGTCAATTTCGTTCTTTTTTGTTCCGGTAGCGCTTTTAAAAGCTGCTGTGCGATGGAGGGGGCGTCGTTCTGTGTTTTACCAACACATAAAGCTTTGGCCTGCTTGTCAAATTGTTCTATATATATTCTCAAATCTTTTATATCCGCCACGGTAGATACGGGTCCATGACCAGGTACGATAATCTTGGCGGTTGTAGTTTCAAGCTTGGCAAGAATTTTTTGCCAGTTGTGAATATCAGCTTCACCGAGAAACGGATGATACCTCACAAAGAGGATATCGCCCGTGAATAAGACACCATCCTGTTCGACAAGGGCCGTGATACCATCATTGGTATGCGATGGACCTGGATACGATAAGCTAACGGTGACTCCACCCAGATCCACAAGCAAGGTATCTTTGAATGTGACCGTCGGAACGCTTGCAGTGGTGCCTTCCATGTCCTGTGGTGTCAGGCCAAAGTTTCCAGCATTCTTAATACCGGATTTTACCTTCGATTTAGCAAGTCGACCATTTTCGTGACCTATGACTATCGCGCCGAGTTTCACGAACTCGCAATTGCCCCAGGAGTGGTCCAGATGGTAATGCGTGTTAACAGCGTACTTGATTGGCTTGTCGGTTATCTTCTTAATAGCGGCAATGAATTTCTGAGCCCTTTTTGCAGATATGCGCGTATCGACAACTAGGACGGCGTCATCGCCAATAATGACGCCGCTATTAGCGCCGAAGCTGTTGAGGGCTGAAGGGTTATCGAAGTCCACTGCTGCGTAAACATGCTCAGACAGCTTCGTCAACTCTATCGGTTCCTCGGCTTGTGTAAGGCTCATTACCAGCAGGCATGGGCTCAACAAAATTAACAGTCTTATTTTCGTCGCATCTTCCATAATTTTACCTTTCAAAACGGTCTGCTGCTGAATCACATCGCTTAAAAACTAAGGTGACACGATGAAAACCTTAGGTTATTAACCGCTCTATGATACCTTTTTTACCGTGAAATTGAAACAGGCGGCTGACGATATTTATTAGCCTTTCTCCTTTAAAGAAGCTCTACGTGACTCGTTTTGCTTAGAAGGACGGCACAATGGAAAATTTTAGTCAGTGCAAGTAATGTGAATCGGGGGCTAATTTGACTCAGTATCCGAGCCATCCTGAGCAGTAGTTCATGTATCCTTAAAATACTTGTAAATCAAGGCTTATAACATGGCAGGAAGGGCCGACTTTGATGAAAATATGTATTGTTTATTCTTCCGCGATTAAATTCCCTTTACATTTTTTCAATTTCGGATATAATGTTTATCGTTTTAGGAGAAAGGTGTCATTTCTTGCTATGAGGGAAATAAAGTCTGTATTGCTGGTGTTTGCGATAACTTTCGCCATGGTAGTGCCCATGGGTGTATTTGGTGCCGACCCACTCAATCTCGGTTCCGAGGAGTTCGTTCAGGCTGGTGGTGTTGACATCAGCGTAGGTACGTACTCTGTGCCATCCTTTGTAGATTGGAACAACGATAATCTGAAGGATTTCGTCATCGGTACAGGCAGCGGTTATGTTAACATATATCTGAACAATGGAACCGAAGCCGAACCGAATTTTTCAGGTTACTTTCGTGCTCAGTCCAACGGCTCCGACCTTTATTGCACTCCCTCTGGCTGTATGGGGTGCTTTCCTCGGGTAGTTTACTGGGACGATGACGATTATAAGGATTTGCTTGCGGGACGTGCCGATGGTACCGTCAAGATTTTCCTGAACATTAATAACGACAACGACCCGTGTTTCGATGGCGGGACATTGCTCCAGGTAGGCCCGGTCGGCTCGAAAGTTAATATCGATGTGGGTTCGCGAGCTACCTCTATAATTGCCGATTGGAACAGCGACGGCAGGAAAGACCTTGTTGTTGGAGCTTACGATGGCAGGGTACATCTTTTTATAAATGAAGGGACTGATACCGAACCAAATTTTTTGGTCGAAACCTACGCGCAAGATGGAGGTGCGGACTTGGACGTGTCTTTCGGTCGTTCAAGTCCTGTGGTTTTGGATGTGGATTACGATGGCAGGAAGGACCTTCTCACAGGCAATACTAACGGCCAACTTTTATTTTATAGAAACGTTGGGACCGATGAGAACCCGACCTTTTCGGGTTATGTAGCGGTTGAGTCCAACGGTGTCCCTATAGACCTTTCAGGCACGCCGCGGTCCAGGCCGGACGTGTGCTATTGGACGGGTGATGGCTACTTTGGACGGATAGATGCTTATCCCGATGTGCTGATTGGGGCATACGATGGGAAGGTGCATCTCTATCAGGGTGTACCCACGGCCGGTGATATAGACATTGACGGCGATGTGGAGTTTGTGGACTTTGCTATGTTGGCTGCTTATTGGCAGTATACCAGTTGTGGCACATGCGGAGGGGCTGACCTTACCGGCGAGGGAAATGTCGACGTTAATGATTTGTCGGAGTTTTGCGACAACTGGCTGGCAGGTGTAAGATAGTTTAATTTTGAGCTAATGTCTCATCCTGAAGCAGCGCACCATAGCCGTCGTATGAGGAATGTCTTTGTTTCTTCGTTTTGTTTTGAACCGCCGTTGACAGTCCTATAGTAATAACTCTCTACTCTGATGCCATCATCGTTGTAAGTATACTCCGTAACCTCAGTGATATCGTCGCTGCCCTGTGTATATTCCTTCGTGAGGTATTCAAGATTATTTCGCAGGTTGTAATCGTAAATGATTCTCTCAACGGTCTCATCAGATGCGTTTTTTGTTGTCTTTGTAGTACGTGAGCCGTTGTCATCGTAGGCATAGTGAATATCCCTGTTGGTCGTGCCCCAGTTCGATGTGCCAAGGCTGCCGTAATTTATAGCTGCCTATGCTTCCTGACGTTGTACGCTCTGCGCTGGAATTTTATGGAATTATCAAAAAGCTGTAACAGTACTTAGTATTTGACAGGACTAACTCACTGTCCTACTTTAGAAAAAGTAATATTAGTAGGTTTTAATCCCTCGATGATTTTCTTTAAGCTATCTGTCACGATTATATCCATAGTTGTGGCAAGAAAGAAAATTTGACTTCCTCGCCACATACTTTCTATCATTCGGATCTCGCGCTTCGACGTATCAAATTCGACTCTCCCGCATTTACTACAAAAGTTGACAATTTCGCAACCCGGTGGTAACTCGGATTCATTCATTATACAAACTTCGTAATATGAGCCCAATGAATATAGCGGCAAAGATTCTACCTCAATCCTATCTATTATGCTATCTGGTTCGCCGGTTTCAGGTATTGGTGCAGGTAGTTTAGAATCGAATTTACCTACCTTTCTCAAAATAACCTCGCAGCATGAAACGTCTCCAGCACAATGTTCCAGCAACATATTTTTCACTCTTTCTGAAACAATCAAACTCCCCAATGAAGCCCAGAGAAAGTCCGAAGTAGGCTTGGATGGAACGTCCAGATAGCAGGGTTGAAATATATCGCCTGGAAATAGTTTCGAAATAATGATCTCTTCATTCCTCAATTCTGTGAGCACCTCCTCCCACAGAACTTTGTGTTGACTAAGAGGTATTGGTCCGCTATCCCTTAAGAGTTTATTCTTCTGCAAAGCGATAGGGCACGTATACGGCAAAATCCTACTTCCCCCCCACTTTTGACCACAAGTGTCACATTCAACCCCAGGCAAGCTAAAGGGATGATAAAGTAAACCATTAACGTACACCTCTTCATAGTCAGATTCATAATAAGGTGCTTCTATCTTCCAGAATTTCACAATTTGCTACCTAAACAATTTAATTAGTTATCAGTCATTTGCTTCTTATTGGCAGGTCTGAAAGATTGAACTCATCCATAAGCCTACCAGCAAACTGGAAAATTTGTTTTGCAGTTGCTTTAGGATTTTTCTTGAAGAAATCAGTCCATCGATTATTCCATTTTCCAGGTAAATCCATTATCCCTCTTCCATGGACACCTTTCAAGTGTGTTGTTTGTTCGATATCTACGAGATAATCATCTATAACTATACCTGCTTTTGTAAAAAATTTCGCTAATTTGGGATC
>JASFHM010000005.1:0-11827 GCA_050123215.1 Phycisphaerales bacterium
TTTCTTGTTGCGGTGCCAGCGTCTGAAATAATCCGCGCCGTGGTTTGTATCAAGCAGCCACTGGAAACTCACGCTAAGTACTTTTCCTATCAGGCCGCTGTCCAGTAATTCCTTAACCTGAGAGCGAGGCGGAGCATATCGATAATTGAAGGTGACTCGAACACTCTTGCCGGTCGATTTGCATGTATCGATTATTCTTTGGCAGCGTTTTTCATCGGTGGTCATGGGCTTTTCGGTGATTAAGTCACAGCCGAGTTCCATACTGCGGCGGATATATTCATCGTGGGTGCTGTCGACGGTGCAGACTATGACGCAGTCAGGCTTGTGGTTGGTTATCATCTTGTCGAACTGCTCATGTGAATAGCTCTTAAGGTCCGGGATTTTTGCTAAAAGCCTGTCTGCTGCAACTTTAAGACGACCCTGATTTGTATCGCAGATAGCGGCAAGCTTTACCTGGGGGAAATTGCCGTCCAGAAAGACATTTTGGTACATTTCAGAGCGGGCACCTACGCCGACCAGTACATATTTCTTCATTGCGTTACTCCGCGCGATAATTAAAACATCGATTATATCATATCGAATTTTGAATTACTAACTGATACTATAGTAACATGAAATAGCAGAATGGGACAAACCGTTAAACAGTATTGAGTTTGCTCTTGTTAATAAGAAAGGGGGTTTGAAATGAAACTTTATTTGGTTCAGCACGGAAATGCCCTCTCAAAGGAACAGGACCCTCAGCGGCCCTTGAGTAAGAAGGGTATAGCGGATTTGAACAAGATAGCCAACTTTATCAGGCCTGTGAGTATCGTGGTGGATTACCTCTGGCACAGCGAAAAGAGACGGGCCATACAAACTGCGAAGATTCTGGCAGGTGCGGTTAAGGTCAGTAAAGACGTAAAATCGCGCGACGGACTAAGCCCCAACGACGATGTAAATGTGCTTGAAAAGGAATTAGTATCAATTGACGGTGATATAATGGTTGTAGGCCATATGCCCTTTTTAGGCAGGTTGGCATCATCGCTACTTTCGGGAAGCGAGACGACTGACACGGTGAAGTTTCAGCAAGGCGGCATTGTATGCCTGAGCTACGACGAAGAATCCGGCTGGCAACTCCAGTGGATGGTAGTGCCGGAAATATTGAGCTAATAAATGACAGAAACCAGGGGACAATCCGGCAAAGCTGTAGAGCGGCTGCAGAAATTGATGAATCCGTGTGAGCTTTGCCCTCGTAAGTGCAGAGTAAATCGCAGCCGAGGCGAGATCGGCTTTTGTGGAATCGGAGCTGAGCCAATCGTCAGCTCGGTCGGGCCGCACTTCGGCGAAGAGTCAGTGTTGGTTGGCAACGGAGGCTCAGGGACGATATTCTTTGCTGGTTGCAATTTAGGTTGTGTGTTTTGCCAGAATTACGATATCAGCCATCGACGTGCCGGAACAGAGGTAAGCATAAAACAACTGGCAGAAGCGATGTTGCAGTTGCGGGATTATGGATGCATTAACATTAACCTGGTGACGCCCACACATATGGCGCCAGCCTGCGCGGAAGCGATTGAGCTTGCGCGAAAGGATGGCTTGAAATTGCCCGTAGTCTATAACACAGGTGGATACGATTCAGTCGAAACTCTGAAACTGCTGGAGGGATTCATCGATATTTATATGCCGGATATGAAATACGCTGATGCTGTAGCTAAAGAACTGTCCGATGCAGGCGATTATCCAAAGGTAAATCAGGCAGCCGTGAAAGAGATGCATCGCCAGGTTGGTGATTTGCAGATTGAAAATGGAATAGCTACACAGGGGTTATTGATAAGGCATCTGGTTTTACCTGATGATTTAGGGGGCAGTTTTCAGATTATAGATTTTCTTGCTGAGCAAATTTCATCAAATACAGCCATCAACGTCATGGACCAGTACCGGCCTTGCTTCAAAGCTTCCGAGCACGTGGGCATTGACCGCAGACCTACGCAGCAGGAAATTCGGAAGGTATATGATTACGTTGTTGAGAGAGGGTTACGAATTATAAGCTAGGCAGCAATTTTTTGAAGGTAGCAGCATTTTTGGGTGCGTAGGCGTTGTAGTCGTTGTTAAAATAGGCGTAGATATGCTGGGAGGGTTTTGCGTTTTTGGTGAGCCAACCAGCCCAGTCTTTTAGTATCTTATCGGGGTAGTTGCCTGAGTATCGACCGGTCGCGCCGTGAAAACGAACGTAAGCCAATTTGCCGGTAATTATCTTAGGCGATGGTTTACCGGGCATATCGTGAGTGCAAAAGCCCAGCTTTACCTTATCCAGCATCTCATAAATTTGGTCGCAGTACCAACTATCATGGCGAAATTCGAAAACGCCGAGTCTGTTTTTCGGCAGCAGTTCAATGAACTCTCGCAAAAGCGGGATGTTTTTGTGCAGCCCTGGTGGGAGTTGATAGAGAATCGGGCCAAGGTGAGATTTAAGCGTCTCTATACGTTCAAAGAACTGATTAAGCTCTTCTGATACGTCTTTTAACTTTTTGATATGCGTTATATAACGATTAGCTTTTATTGCATAGATAAATCCTTTTGGTGCGAGTTTGTACCAGCGTTCGATGGAAGTCTCTTTGGGCAAATGGTAAAAGGTGTTGTTTATTTCGACGGTGTTGTAATGCTTCATGTAGAAACCGAGCCAATCGTTTTTTTTGAGGTCTTTTGGGTAGAAGCGGCTCCTCCAGTGGTCGTAATGCCAGCCTGAAGTGCCGGTTCGGATTTGGCGGTTAGGTTTGCCCATGCGAGTAATTATAAGCAATGAGGTTGTAACGTAAAGCTGGAAGCTGGTTGTTTACTCCAGATAAACTATCTCGCCGGGCTTTATTTGAGGTATTTCATCTACCTTTGCTTTGATGTCTTCTTTGCACAGGGCAAAGCTGGAGGCGATTTCGATTTTACAGTCGGGCGTACCGTCGGATTTTCGGGGAATTTTCACACCGGCTGATTCAAGCCAATCGGCCCAGCGGGCAATCATCATTCGGCGCGCTGATTCGGCACTATCGACACCTGTTGCATTTTTGACCGGCCCGAATTCTTGTTCACGAATAGTCTGCAGAATCATGGATTTCTTCGCAAGCGGCAGGGCGTCAAAAACAAAGGTCTCCAGCTTAAAGCCGTTCGGCTCGTCAGGCTCTATAGGATTGCCCTGCTCATCTATATGTGGGATTTTCTTAGCAGCTCGATGCAGAGGTAGGGCGAATCCTTTTTCGTTAAGCCTCTCGACGAAGTTGACACTTATCATATGGATAGCAATGCTGCCCAGTTGAAAGCGGAGTGAGCCGTCGGGATTTCGTGCTTCGGCCAGTTCGTCGGGCAAATCGATGTATTCGATAACGGTAACTTTGCCGTTAGCCAGACAGAAGTTGCCGACCTTTTCCCATGGGCCGGTCTTTATCAAGGCTTTGGAAGACATCTCGGATTCGTCAAGCACATGCAGACCTATGAAAAGCTCATCAAAGATATTGATGAGAGGATTGTCGACCTGGAAATAGCTGATGTACTCGACACCCCGTTTTTTCATATCTTCGAGAGCGCCGCTTTTATAGAGGGCCTTGAGACTTCCGCCGTGACCGTCAGGTGAGCAGGCGATTGTTGCCTTGTCAGCGAGCAGAATCTTGCCGTCAAAGCCGAAACAGGGCATCGTACCCTGCTGGAATATGAAGATATTTTCTTTGCCCAGGCCGAAATAGCTGTTGTTCTGGAGGACTTCGAGTGTCTGGCTGTAATTAAGCGGGCTTGTCATAACGTACCAGGGCAGCTTAACGTTGTATTTTCGTGAGACGGCGGCGATTTGCTCTGCGAATAGCTGGAACAGAGTTTTGTTTTTGACAGGACTGATGCGGAATTCTCCCTTGGGACCGTCGAAGCCGAGCCGGGTTCCTTGGCCGCCGGCGACAACGAATGCCGCGACTTTGCCTTTTGAGACCAGCTTATGGCCGAGGGCCCGGGCTTTTTCGTAGGTTTTTTCCTGTTTTTTATTAGCTGGTGCCGGGGGATATGAGTCGGCTGGGGACAAATCCAGGTCGGCCGCGGAGTGAGTTTCTCTGACCACGTTAACTACCCAATCATCTATTCTGGCCCAGTCCAACTCATCTATCTGAGCCAGTAAGTTCTGTTTTTGAGCGGGGTTTAACTGGTCCCAGAAGACAAACAGTTGAGATTGGTCATGGTCTGCGAGAAGCTTATTAACAACCTGAAAATCGTTATTTATACCCATTTGTTGTGCCTGTAAACGTCCCGAATCAAAATGTGTTTTTGGCTTAAAATGCCTAATATTAAGGTAAAAGGCCGAATTTTCAAGAAAAGACGGCAAATTTGGCGAAATTTTGTTTGACAGAATAGCGGTTCTGTGTTAAACTATTAATGACAGGTTGGGTTATAGGACGGTTTTATAATTAGCAGCCATCATAAATATCCAATCTTTAGTTTCATATCATTGAACCTGCCTGTCGATAAAGAGTTTTTTAGCTGCGCTTTGTTAATAGTTCCGATGGCGTAGCGCGTTTTTTGTCCAGTGCAGCGTGTCAGTATCTTAGAATTGAATTGGAGTTATGCCTGCCGCTTTGAAAGGCCGCTTGCGGGCGGAAAATTTGAGGTTTGAGGTTCGCCGGATTTCAGGTGAGTTGGCAGGTTTCAGCAATTTTACTGATTAAATAATTGTGTCCGCAACGGTTTTAAGGGCGAATCTCTGCAATTGAAGGAGTTTTAAAATGAGAAGGAAAGGTTTTACATTGGTTGAATTACTGGTGGTAATTGCCATCATCGCGCTGCTGATGGGTATTCTGATGCCGGCTTTGGCTCAGGTGCGTCGTTTGGCCCAGCGCATGATGTGCGGTACGAATCTCAAAGGCTTAGGTAGTGCCATTTATACCTATTTGCAGGACAACGATGATGACTTTCCACGTGCTGGCGGCCGAAAAAGCCAATGGGCTAAAACCGTAACTGATTGGGAGGGGGAGGACGAAGAGGCCGCGTTCGGCGAAACTGCGGAAAACGCCGATGCTACCATCGGTTCTTGCTGGTATCTGCTTGTCAAGTATGCAGATGTGCCGGCTAAGCAGTTTATCTGTAAAGGCGACGTTGGAGCCAGAGAATTCAAGCTGTCAGATTACGATTATGACGAGGACGTCATTTTTGATATTACTGACCCATGGGATTTTGCTGGCTATGACGAAGATCATACGGCACCGGGAATGCACTACAGCTACTCTTATCATCATCCGTTCCACTGGAATGGCAAGAATTTTCCTCTCAATGGGTCGAGTAATCCGGCGAGTCCCGTGGCTGCGGATAGAAATCTCTGGTTTGACAAGAATGCTGAAGGTTATAGGGACGGCACCGATGAAGAGGAAATGCCCGAGTGGAGGAACGACAGTTACTATGACCCTGACAAGACGGGTAACGCTGCTGCACATCAGAGAGAAGGCCAGAACGTATTGTTCGTTGATGGGCATGCAAGCTTTGAGAAGTATCCGAACTGTGGCATCATGAATGACAATATCTATAAGCAGTGGCCGGTTGCACTCCCTACCAGACCGACCAACGAAGAACGACAGCTTAATGATGGTGGAGATCCAAGTGATGATAGCAAGGTCGGTGCAACTACCATTGGTCCTGAGTCATATGAAGATGCGTTTTTGGTAAATGAGCTTAGCTATGAGTAATAATCACCGACCAGTAATCGGTTTTGTTTTGTAAGCAGGTATTCTAGCGGCCTTGTAACGGGGAGGTGCAAGGCCGCTTTCTTTTTGCGCACCAAGACATATCTCTCGTACCAAACGTCGCGCGTTTGGCTCAATCTTCAGGATTCTCAGCAGGCATAAGGTATCCCCGTATCGAACAAATGGCGTTTGAGTTAAGACGTGATTTGTGTTAGACTTCTCTGCGGCTGTTTGGAGAATTAGACTGTGAAGGGAACATTGATATATAAGATTCTAAAAGACCATTTGGCTGATGGAGAATTAGCTGTTGGCAGCGCCATTGGTATTAGGATTGACCAGACACTAACGCAGGACGCCACGGGAACAACAGCTTTTCTGCTTTATGAGTCGATGGGCGATGGACTAGTTAAGACGGATTTATCCGTGAGTTACATCGACCATAACATGGCCCAGTTCGGACCCGAGAATCACAACGACCATTTGTATTTGCAGACTGTCGCAGCTAAATGCGGAGTCTATCATTCCCGGGCCGGTAACGGCATATGTCATCAGGTTCACTTGGAGCGGTTTGCCAAACCAGGCACGACGCTGTTAGGCAGTGATTCGCATACCCCCACGGCCGGCGGTATGGGCAGTATAGCAATCGGGGCGGGCGGACTCGATGTTGCCGTGGCTATGGGCGGCGGGCCTTTTTATTTAACTTGCCCAAAAGTGCTGGGAGTAAAATTAACCGGCCGATTGAACGATTGGGTTGCCGCTAAGGATGTGATATTGAAGCTGCTCAGCATGCTTTCGACCAAGGGCAACGTCGGTTGGGCGGTCGAATATTTCGGTGAGGCAGTAGCAAGTCTGTCGGTTCCGCAGCGGGCAACTATAACAAATATGGGAGCCGAATTAGGAGTTACGACGAGTATCTTCGGCTCTGATGAGCAAACCAGAAAGTTTCTCGCCGCGCAGAAAAGAGAAGCTGATTACAAACCTTTGGCCGCGGATGCCGACGCTGAATATAACCGCGTGGTGGAAATAGATTTGTCGAAGCTGGAACCTTTACTGGCGTGTCCTTCTTCGCCGGATAATGTAAAGACTGTCTCTGAATTTGCGAATCTGCCTGTTGGCCAGGTGGTCATCGGTAGTTGTACCAACTCCAGCTATACGGATTTGATGATGGTGGCGGCGGTGCTTAGGGGCAGGCGAATAAACAATATGGTCGAATTTGCAATAGCTCCGGGCAGCAGAGAGGTCTTAAATATGCTGGCGGGTAACGGTGCTTTGGCGGATATGATAAGTGCCGGCGCTCGTATTCTGGAGTCGTCGTGTGGACCATGTATCGGGCAGGGATTTTCGCCGGCTGATGATGTGGTGACGCTTCGAACTTTCAACCGTAATTTTGCCGGCAGGACGGGCACTCGAAACGACAAAGCCTATCTGGTCAGCCCTGAGACTGCGGTAGCGTCTGCCTTGACGGGCAAAATTACCGACCCGAGAGAGTTGACGGGTGTTTTCAGTATCGAGTATCCGGAGATAGAGCTGCCGGCTGAGTTTACGATTGATGATAGTATGATAGAAAAACCGTTGCCTGCGGAAAAAGCGAAGAAAGTTGAAATCTTGCGCGGACCAACTATCGTTGTGCCGAAATCACCGCAACCTCTGCCAAAAAAACTGGAGGGACAGGTGCTAATTAAGGTCGGCGATAAGATTACGACGGACCATATTATGCCGGCCGGAACTTTTCTCAAACTCCGCTCCAACGTACCGGAGTATGCAAAGTATGTTTTCAACTGCTTCAATGAACCGGGTTCGGCAAGCTTTGCCGAGCGCGCTTTGGAGCTTAAGAAAGCGAGTATCGGCGGTGTGATTTTGGCCGGGCAAAGCTATGGTCAGGGCTCTTCGCGCGAACATGCAGCACTTTGTCCGATGTACCTCGGTGTAAGGGCGGTGATTGCCAAGGCTATAGAGCGAATCCACAAGGCAAATCTGATTAACTTCTGCATCGTGCCTATTGAGTTTGCAAACCCGGACGATTATGGCAAAATCAACTCGGGCGACGAATTGGTAATTGAAGACCTTCCTGCGGCAATCAAAGAAGGCGATGAAATTACAATTGTCAATAAAAGCAGGAATTTTGATTTTGCAGGCAGGCTTCATCTGTCCGGCAGAGACAGAGAGATTCTGCTTTCCGGTGGGTTACTTAGCTATACGCGAAAAAAGCAAGGTGGCTGAAACAGTTATAAGTATATTCGGTACGGGTAGAGCCAAACAGGACGAGCCGGCTTTTGAGTTGGCGTATGAAATGGGCAAGGTCTTGGCTGAAGCCGGTTTTGTTATTGCCAATGGCGGTTACGGCGGGACGATGCTGGCTTCGGCCAAGGGGGCCAGAGATGCAGGTGGTGAAGTTATCGGTGTGACGTGCTCGGCGTTCGGTAAAGCTGAGGCCAATAAGTACGTCAGCCGTGAGGTTGTAACACATTCGCTGGATGAACGGCTAAAAGCCCTCATAAATCTTGGAGAAAGCTATGTGGTGCTGTCCGGCGGGACGGGAACACTTTTGGAGTTGGCCAAGGTCTGGGAGCTTAAGAATAAAGGGTTTCTGGCGGAGGATAAATCAATTATAATTGTGGGTGGTTTCTGGAAACAATTATTGGATGTAATTGCCGGCGACGACCCCGGCAGCGGCAGATTTGTTGAAACGGTAAAAAACCCGAAAGAAGCGGCTGAGCTGCTCAAAGTACGGTTGGGAGATGACGATGACTAAGCGAATAGTAACAATTGCGATTGTGGCTTTAATGATTCCGTCGGTTTTGTCGGCACAGACAGAAGCAAAAGGGCTTCTAAGGGATGGGTTTGTGTTAAGCGGCGTAGACGGTAAGCTCATTGCTCGTGGGCAGAAGTGGTTTTTTGAATTTGAGCGGGCTGCCAGTGACGGCGCTAACGTAATCGAAGCAGGCCGAAAGCTTGAGATGCTGACCTCGGCGGGGCTCGAGAAAATGATTGTCGATTTTAAGGAAAAGCCTGGAACAGGCTATCGACTTTTCAATGCCGTGGTGACAAAGTACAAAGGCCAGAACTTCATATTCTGCGATTATTTCCTGCCTGTTACCGAGGTCAAGCAGGAAATTCCAAAACAGGGAGAGACTGGTGAGGATGAAAAGAAAACTGAAGTTGCAATAAATGAGCCCAACGATGCTGTGGTTATTCCCCAGGAGATCATAGATAAGCTTCAGGGCCGCAGGATTATTCGTCCAGAGAGAATGAAGGGCAAATTTGAGTTGAAGCAGGATTCGATACTGGCTAACCGAACGGGCTTTATAATCAAAAAAGAAGATGGAACCCATGAGTTTGTTTTTGACGGGCTGGGACGTAATATGGCGAGAGTGTCGTTGGATTTGCTTGCCTGTAAAGCACTGGAGAGGGTAGAGCGTAAGCAGTCGACTGACCCAGAACGACGGTTATACCGCGTCTCGGGAGTTGTGACAAAATACAATGAAAGATATTATCTGTTGCTCCAGCAGGCAATACGGTCTTACGGATACGGTAACTTCGGAACATAGGGACAAAGCGTGAACAACAGTCTGGATGACATTGTTATTCTATCATCATCGCCTGACTTCAAGCAGCGCATATCTCAGTTGCGCAAGTCATTACTTGAGGCAACATATTTTGTGCCCGGTGATGACAGGCATAAACAGCTTCTCGAAATTATCAATGCGGTTAAAGTAAGAGGCAATGCCGCAGTTATTGAGTACACCGAAAAGTTCGACGGCGTAAGGTTGACCGCCGAAGAGCTTTTGATTTCCGCACAGCAGCTAAAGCGGGCGCACGATACAATAGACCCAAAACTTTTAAAGTCGCTCCGCGGCGCTATTAATAATGTTCGCAAATATCAGCGGGAGATTTTCATCGGCACCGACAAAAAGTGCAGCGGCAATACCGGCGTAAAGTATACACCTGTATCACGGGCCGGTTTGTGTATACCCGGCGCGGCGGCGCCGTTGCCGTCAACTGTGATTATGACTGCTGTACCGGCGCAGGTTGCAGGCGTAAAAGAGTTAGTTGTTGTATCACCGCCGAGATGTAACGACAGTATTGACCCGGTGATTCTGGCCACATGCTATGAGTTGGGCATTAGTGAAGTATACCGAATTGGCGGAGCTCAGGCGGTTGCGGCTTTGACGTTTGGAACCGAGACAATAAGGCCGGTTGATAAAATTGTAGGCCCAGGCAGTAACTGGGTGCAGATGGCCAAGAAGGAAGTGTTCGGCCTGGTCGGTATAGATTCGATTGCCGGACCGAGTGAGGTTTTGATAATTGCAAATGAGAAGGCTAATCCTGCATGGATAGCAGCGGATATGCTCAGCCAGGCAGAACACGCCCCCGGCAGTGCGCTGTTATTCACGGATTCGGAAAAACTGGCTAACGATACGCTTGCACAGTTGCAAAGTCAGGTCAGCGAGCTGGATCGTTCTGAGCAGACTATTGAGTGTCTCACTGAATTCGGAGCTATAGTTGTTTTTGAGAGTATTGATGAGGCAATAAAGCAGGCCAATTTCTTTGCGTCTGAGCATTTGCAAATTCAGTGCGGCGACCGGAGCAAAAAAATCGCCGAGAAAATTCAAAACGCCGGCGCGATATTCATTGGTGATTATACTCCGGTGGCAACCGGTGACTATTGGGCCGGTCCCAGTCATACTCTACCGACTGGAACAAGCGCTCGGTTCTTTAGCGCATTAAGCGCCAATGATTTTGTCAAGTCATCCAGCCTTATAGAGTACGACAAAAAGAAACTCGCCAAAAGTGCCGAAGATATCATCCGCCTGGCAGAGATTGAAGGCCTGGATGCTCATGCCAAAAGTGTCAGGATTCGCCGGTAAGTTCGAGACGCCATCTATATCCCCCAATCGAGCCTCTGTTTGTACTTGAAGTGAAATCGCCCCAGCAGATGAGCACCAATAAGTGCAAAATAGATATTGGCCGGGCCCGAGAGAAGCCTCAGTAATGGCAAGGACTTCAATGCCACAGATGTTACGATAACGAGGCTGGTAAAAACAAATACCAACAGAACCAAACCGCAATATGGTAGAAATGTTCGCAGTATAGAGCCGATTACAAAGATTGGATTTAGTGCGCCAATTTCATCAAATAAAACAGCAGCTAATAATGCCATAGGAAAGAAGAAACCTCCACATGCAGCTACTATCCAGAAAATCAAACCGGTTTGCTCTGTAAGGCCATAGTAAATTGCTGCTGGGGAGAAACAAATGGCGACACTTCCCAGGATAAGAAGTATTTGAAAAAACAGCTCTTTGATGTCCGGCGCATGCTGCATAGCGATTGCCGGCGCTCGTATATTGCCCTTAGAGCTGTCGAAGATGCAGTAAGAAATGTAGTAAAAGATGTATCCTGCCAGTAGTAAGCGAAACAGGAGAGAAAAAATAAGCCCATATTCACCGGCAATAACCAAAAACCTTCCAGCTAATCCAACCAGAAATGAGAGGACCAGAAAAATTCCGATGTATATCATACCATTGAGACTGGCGGGATAGAGAAAGATATCGATGGACCATGGTAATTTTCTCTGAGGTGGTTCTTCAGCTTCGTTAGTACTTTCAAGCGTAAGCCCGGGGGAAGGTTCTTCGGTAGCTGTGTGCAAGCAGGCTGGTTGTAACATGGATTCTGTTATGGCAGGTACAATGATTAAAGCGTCGCATTTTGGACATCTGCCGTGTTTACCGGCGGCAGTTTCGGCAATTTTGATTTTCTGGCCGCATGCCTTGCATATAAATTTGATAAACTTGTCCGGCATAATTTCAGATTTTCATTCGGATAAACGTTTGTTCCTTATTGCACAGTCATTCTATAAATAATACGCTTGCGGCTGGCCGATTCTTCAAAAAATCCTTAGATATCATAAGATTATGAATATTTGTTGAGCTATTATTACACATCCCAGTTGAGCTTTTCCTGATATTTATAATAGAACCTGCCCAGTAGGTGCGTTGCCACCATCATAAAGTAAATATGGCCGGTTAGCATAACCCAGGATAGAATTCTTGTTCGCCCAATCAGATAAAAAGCCCTTACAGCAACATGGCCGAGAACCACCCAAAATGCAACCAAAACGCAGTAGTAAAAGAAAGTGTTGAAGATGGAAC
>JASFHM010000006.1:0-11578 GCA_050123215.1 Phycisphaerales bacterium
GGCCGGATAGCTCCCCTTCGAGATAGCGCGCCAGCGGGTCATCACTGAACAATTCTTTCTCCTGCTCAGGTCCAATCCAGCCGATTGTCTGACATGCCGCCGAACCAAAAGGATAAATTCTTCGGCTTCGCGGCACAATGTAAACACCTTCGGCGTTGGCAAATTCGATTTGCGCTGTAAAGATATCATCCTCGCTTTGAAACTTCATAAGTGGATAGCTTTTGTGCATTTCCGCGATATCAACTTCTGCCGTCAATCTCAGGCGCTTGTCTTCATCACTCACAGCCGATTCGAAACTATTGCTGTCGGGAAAATTTCTCTTCCATGCCAGATGCTCGCGCAGGTTCCAGATGCCGTTGTTCTTTTTTTCGATTATTTCAACGGCCTGGTCGTGCTTTAATCCGAAGGATTCGATTTTTTTGAAGGTTTGTCTCAGATAAGTTTGTTTCTTATCAATTCGCTGAGTGGCTTTTGCGATTGCAGAATGTGCATCGTCTTTATCAGCCGCTTCGAGCATCACAGCCTTGATGACGCGTTCGTCGGCCCAGCAGGTCAGTTGGTAATCGACATGCAGTTCGAAATAAGGTTCGTCGGTCGCCAGTATATTACCTTTGCTGTCGAGTATGCGACCCCTTGCGGTCTTGAGTGATTTGCTCCGCTGCAGTTTCAGATTTTCAATTTTCTCGTCGAGGCGGGGATTTTCCACCAGTTGCATCTGCGCAAGCCGCAGTACGCATACCCCAAGCAGCGCCATTATTAGAATTGTGAATACTTTGGCTCTGGTCTCGAACATATCTTTTTACTCAACGCCTGCGATACCGATGATGTATCTTTATGCGCATCCACCAGGCCAAAGGCAAGAATAAAAACGGGCCGACGATTGCCGAATAAAGCGGTGTCCCGAAAAGAACGCCGTATGTATGCTGTAAGGCCGGCTGACGCTGCAGGCGGCTCAAAATTGCTGCAAAGACCGCAGCAAGAAAACCCAACAGAAAAATCGCTACTGCCTGATACGGCATCCGTCTGATACTCACATAGCGTGTTAAATAACACAGACCAGCACCGAGTAAACCATAGCTGAGCATTCCAGGCCCCATCGAGGTGCCGATAATATCAGATGCAAAACCAATCGCAAAAGATGTGATTATCGCGTCACTGGGCTCCCGATATATGGCGAAAAATCCGAGCAGAATTAAAAGCAAATCAGGCCGAATTCCCGATACCGTTATCGTATCAACAAAGCTGGCTTGCAGTACTGTAACTACAACCACTAACACTGCAAACCTGAACCAGTGCATCCATTAGCCTCGATTATTCCGTCGGATTCATTACTATTGCCGTCACCGAACGCAGCATTACAACATCACAGGCCGGTTTGACGGTTATATCCCACAGCAATGCGTTTTGCTCATTCCTGTCACAGCGGTTCACTTTGCCCGCAATCATCGCACAATCAAGTCTGCCCGGGTGCTTTTGAACCATGATATTTGTGCCGGGTGGAACTTTTTTCTTGGCCCATAGAGCTTTAGCTTGCCCATTACCTCTGCCGAACATCCAAACGGATTTTTCTAATCCTTCGATGGTGATGGGCAGTTTGGAAGCAACGTCCGTAACTAATCTCACTCTTGCCGTCCGCGACCAGACGCCGGATACGACGCCGACGATACTGTTTTCACCCAGAACAAACTGTCCGGCTGCCAAGCCGTCCGATTGCCCTCTATTTATCATCAATTCGTTACGTGTCCCTTCGACGGTGGCATTTATAACGTCGGCTGTTACTAAAAACGCACCTTCCAGAGCATATTGTCTTTGTCGCAGTCCCCCCAGAAGCTCGATTTGCTTGTTTTTTTCTTCTATCTCAGCGGCAAGATTGGCGATATGGTTCTGGTATTGGTGCTCGCGGCTTTCAAACTCATATCCCGGAGATTCGACTACGTGAGCCGACAGCGAAACGGCTCTGCCCATACGCAGCGGCATGCGAAAGATATGCGCGAAGGCTCCCTGAAATTTACCGGTAAGCTTTTGAGGCCCGAGCAATACTATGAACCCAGCCAGAGTCAGCCAAGTCAAAAGCATCCTGTCGGAGATTCTATGTTGCTTCCGTGCCATAACCACGCGTCCATGTCGAACGACCTGTTCCGTTTAGGCCGTAACTAATCCATTAGTCCCAACACCCTCACAAACCGCGACTATTCCCATCCGTAGTCGCTGTGGTCCATCGTTTCTTTTAGCAACTCCAGATTCTCGAGATATATACTGGTTCCTTTGGCTACCGCGCTTAGCGGGTCATCTACCCTTTCCACCCGAAGTCCCGTTGCATTAGCCAGAACCGTATCCATCCCCCGCAGAAGTGCGCCACCTCCGCAAATATGTATGCCGTTATCTATCAAATCAGCCGCCAGCTCCGGGGCTGCTCTTTCCAGAGTTTTTGTCACCGCTTCAATAATTGCTGCTATCGGTTCTTTCAATGCCTCGCGTATTTCTTCACTGGTAATCACAATTTTGCGAGGCAAGCCCGATATAGTATCTCTGCCAGCTACTTCCATTGTTAGCTCTTCTTCCAATGGAGCGGCCGAGCCTATCTGAATCTTAACCTTCTCGGCCCGGGTTTCACCTATCAATAGGTTATAAGTTTTCTTGAGATGGTTGATTACCGCTTCGTCCATATCATCGCCGCCGATGCGTATAGACTCACACGTAGCGATATCGCCTAAGCTCATAATAGCCACTTCCGTCGTGCCGCCGCCGATATCGACAATCATCGATGCCGTTGGGTCGATAATAGGCAGTCCCGCTCCCATCCCTGCGGCCATCGGTTCGTCCACTAAATACACCTTACGAGCGCCGGCCCGCTCAGCACTGTCGATTACCGCCCTGCGTTCGACCGCAGTAATCCCGCTGGGGACCGATATAACCACGCGAGGACGTACTAATTTGCCGCCTCGGCCGTGGACTTTGCGAATAAAATAGCCCAGCATCGCTTCGGTTATCTCAAAATCGCTGATTACCCCGTCTTTGAGAGGTCGTATTGCGCTTATTGAACCAGGGGTCTTACCGAGCATCTCGCGGGCGACCAGACCGACGGCTTCGCCGTTGTTGAGGACGATGTTGGTGCCTTTGCGAACTGCAACTACGGAGGGTTCGTTGAGGACTATACCTTTGTCGCGGACACAGACCAGCGTGGTACAGGTACCTAGGTCTATACCCATATCCATGCTAAACAGACCTAAAATTGAGTCCAGAAGCACGCCCGACTCCCTTCTAAGGTTGCAATTGACTATTGTTATATACGACTAATTACGAATGTTGTCAATAGTCAATCGACTACGGTAGTATCCTTCCATACTGGACGTAGCACATGTAGAGAACAAATGCTGTGGTCGCCAGGACAACGCCACAAGCCATTGCGAGGATAGCCGTATAAAGGTTATTGAGTGGTGTTGGTTTTTGTACACCCGGTTTTCCGTTGGGGCTCATATCAAGGCCTCAGAATCTAAAATCCTGCTTTAGTTAATATAGCTTAAAGGTTCGTCGAAGCGCTGTCACCCATTTGAGGCTGATACTGAATCATCTCAAGAACGCCGACCGACTCTTCCACATCAACGCTTATAATTAGTATATCGCAGATGAAATCTCCGCCGCGAGTAACATGAAATCTCATTCCTTCACGGACTCCATCGACCGAACCCAGCGAGATACTGGCCATCGAATTCTTCATGTCGACTGCCGTTACCAGAGCTCTCAAATCGATATTTGTAGCCGGCATCGCTGTCTTTACCGCTGTTGGCTGCGGTGTCACCGGCATAGCTGGAGCTGCCCGCTTACCTAACGGTATCAAAGGTGCGCTCAATCGACTTTGAAGCTCAGCAGTTTCTTCTTCGAGTGCTCTGATTTTCTTTTCCAGGGTCTCTATGACCGCTAACTTCTGGATAAGCTCATTGGAAGTTTCATCGAGTTCTTTTTTCATTTTGGTTCGGTCGGCTCGGGCTTTATCCAGTTCGGTAAGTGTGTTCTCCAGAAGCTTACCCTGTTCCGAGTAGGTCGTATTCGCGCTTGCCATAGCGGCTTTCCACTTGCTTGCTTCATCGAGCAGATTTGCCTTATCTCGCTTAACAGCTGCAAGCTCGCTTTGGATTCTGCTAACTTCAGACTTAAGCGATGTGATTTGCTGCGAAAGGTCACGTTCTGCCTGCTCGAATTGCGTTTTCCTCTGCTCGAGTTCTTTGGTCGCTTTATTTTGCTTTTCTCTTTCCGCCTGCAGTTGTACTCTAAAAGTGTCACTTTGTTTTTTGTAATCGGTAGCGCTGCCGACATACGCCACCACGATGCCGCACAGTAGGATTGAGAATACGGTTAGCAAGACTATCAGAATCTTAGTAAGCGGACTCAAATCAAGCTCCTTTCGAAAAAATTCAGTAAGACCGTGTTATTACTACCTGCCCACATTAGAGGTTTTAAACCGTCTAGTCTATATATTTTAAGGGGTTAGGTATCAAACGTCAAGTTAATTCTGGTAAAATACGCAAACCGTGTAAACTTGGTAAACCTCTAAATATCAGGGCCTTACGCATTATCGGACACTCTTGCTCAGCAGAGCCGCCTGGGCTGCCGCTAATCGTACCAGTTTCGACTTATCCTCTATCAATTTCGGCAGATATTTCGTCACCACCGGCGTATCAATACGTCCTATAGCAAGTGCCGTCAGTACCATAACACGCTCGTATCCCTCCGGTTCCAGCCCTTGGGTAAAGCCTTCATCGAACACGCTTATGACTACACCCTGGCCGGAGGTATCGCCGAGCATACCGAGCTGCTCGGCTGCTGCAAGGCGCACCTCTAATATATCATCGTCCAGCTTGGTTTGTAAAACTTCTTTTGCCTCTCTTGTTCCCAAAGCCCCCATCGCTCGGATACCTATTATTTTATTGTCTACGAATTTACTGATTAGCATCGTCCAGAGCTTGGACGTAATTTTTTCATCGCCGAGCCGTGCGATTGCCTCCGCCGCCTGGTATCTTACTTTCGGTTCCGAGTAATCGTCATCCTTTGCCCAGTATAATAGTTTCAGGACATCCGGCTCGCCGCTTTTGCCCAAAAGAACCACCGCGTTAGCCCGAACCGTCTGGTCGTCGCTCAAAACAGCCTTGCGTATCGGCTCGAGGTATTTTTTATAACCGAGCTTGTATAAAGCATAAGCTGCTCCGAGTTTTGTGTTCTCATCAGGTACTTTTAAAAGCTTCTCCAGAGTATTTCTGGCAAGGTAATACTCCATGTCACCTACCGCTACTGCTGCGGCGAATCTGACCGGCACGTACTCATCTAAGAGAAGTTTTTGCACCCGAGGCATCATTCTTTTTTGTTTCACTGCTACCACAACCTCGACCGCCTTGGCCCGGATTTGAGGGTCGGTATCGGTCAAAGCATCTCTCAATATCTGCTCCGCCACATGTTTCAACTTGGCAGGTTTTGGCTTGCCCAAAGGGTCGGTTATTGTCAACTCTTCTTTGCATCCGCCTGCGGTAAAGACACACAACATCGCGGCGAACAATAACAGATTCGATGATGTTCTATTTATTCTTTTGTTTACGACCATTTTGTTCTCCTGTATACCTCTTTTTTCGGACAAATCGCCTGCCAAGCAGCAAAATTAGCACCGCAAGAACGGCCCCCTCGCATCCTGTGTCCAGCCATTCTCCGAACCTGCTGAATATGCTCACCCGACTGTCAATCGGCACAGAATCGGTGAACCAGCCTTCGACTGCCTTTCTGGCCAGTGCTTTTTCAGGCAGGTTCCCCGCCCCATAGCCGTTTTTTATCCTTCCAGCCGGGTCAATCAGGCAGCTTATCCCCGTATTAACGCTTCGCAGCACCGAGATTCTGTTCTCCACCGCCCGAAATACGCACGAAATCGTATGCTGAGCCAGTTCCGTACTTGCCAGGGTCTTACCTTCCTTAAAACGGACGAACCAGCCGTCGTTACTGATATTCACAAGCCAATCCACCCCTTTGCCGCCGCGACCGTTGATGAATTGTCTTGCAATGTGCGGTACTACCCCTTCGTAACATATCATTACGCCGAATCGATACCCATTGTTCAGACTGTTCTCTGCTACCTCGATTTCGAAGACTGTGTATTCATCGCCCGGTGTCAGATTGTAATCGAAGTCATAAGGGCTGAACATCATAAGGAACCTATAAAGCCACGGAGCGCTCTGCTTGAACGGTACTATCTCACCGAAGGGCACTAAGTGAATTTTGTTGTATTTTACGAGCGCCTGGTCTCCGTCCGGCTCGTATAGAAATGCCGAGTTGAACTTTTTAAGCGCCACGTCGAATTCATTTAAATAGACAACCTCACCGCCCGGCGCACCGACCAGCACATAAACTCCTTCGCTTGTGTGTTCACCCAGCGCCTTATGGAAATATATGTTATTCTCCGGTTCATAAAGGAAAGGCCAAACCGCCTTGTCCATTATCACCGGTACTATCGTCTCAGGCCAAACTACAAGTTTCGCTCCCGCCGCTGAGCAGTTTCTGCTCAATCCTAAAAGCTCTGCGAATACTTCTTTTGTCACCTCGAATTCGTCACTGCTTTTAACCGATTGGGGCAGATTCGACTGAACTACTCCCACCACAGGGCCGGTTTTGATTGTTGTCTTCGATTGTTCTATTCGCCATCGGCCGTACAGAATTGTCCCGGCCAGCAGTGCAATAACTACAGCGACTTTTATAAAATTGATTCGCCGTAATAAACTTTTATTCTTCACAGCTACTATAAGCTCGGCAACAAGGCCATTAACCATTGCTATCAGAAATGAAAGCCCGGCTGCACCGAAAATATCCGCTATCTGAATAAGTGTAATATTCGCATATTGACTGTGTGATAAGTGTCGCCAGTAAAAGCCACCTAGCAAAAATCCCTGCAGCCGTTCGATGCCGACAATCAAAACCGCCGCCGCTATCATAAGTGGAATCTTTTTTTCTTTGCAGAACCTCAGAGTTATTATCAGCACCGGCCAGAGCAGGGCGGTCCACGCACAAAACGCCACCCACCCGCTGACAGTCACAAAGCTCATCCAGTAGATATTGCCGAGCCAATACACCAACCCCAGAATATATGCGGCCAAAACCCCAGCCCAAATCTTTTCAATACTTACCGCGACAAGAATAAACGGTACATAAGCAACCCACGCCAAAAGGGATAAATGAAAAGGCGGCTGAATCAAAGTAAGCAGGACACCACTGGCTAACAGCCCGACCAGTTCAAAACATCTAATGCGTTTCCCCCATACCAATACATTTCCCAAAAGCTCATCTCCTAAGACGTGGAAGTTTGCCGGCTTTCCTCAAGCTAAACAGTTTATCAGCCACTTCTTGGATAGTGAAATTAATCTCACCATCTATGGATTGGTTGAGCCTTTCGACAAATTCTTCCAGAGCTTTCTTATCTTTTACCGACTGATCGCTTGGAGTATTACTTTCTTTGTATAACTCCTTTAGTTGTTCAGTTTCAGCTACTCCCCAGTTTCCCATAATTCTACCTCCCTATCCGATTCCTGTTTTCTTCTTGACGATGGATGTCCCCGCAGCGGGCCAAGCTTAGCGCTTTTACGTAATCTAACTAAGTGTTTGATGACTTCTTGTGGTTGGATTGGATTTCGTAGTTCTCTGATTCTTTCGTTAAGCTTTGCAGTGAACAGAGTTAAGAGTCCATGTTCTTCTTGAAGTTGTTCGCTTGGCACTTTGTTTTCGTGGTACAACCACTTAAGTTCTGCATCCATATGCGCAGTCCACTTACGTTTATTTTCTCCCTCCACAGCTAGTCCGCGGGAAGATTTAACGCGATTCCTAGCTCGTTCTACGTATTCTTTTGATATATCTATTCCTGTGAAGGTACGATTTAATTTGCGAGCAACTGCTGCGGTAGTTCCAGACCCGCTGAACGGATCTAGAACCCAATCTTTTTCGTGGGAACTAACACGAATTATCCTGGCCAACAAACTTTCCGGCATCTGACACGGGAAATTGAGGCGCTCCTCAAAAGTTCCGCATATCCTTGGATATTCATCCCAAACATCGTCTGGCATTTTGCCCGCAGGATTAGCACGCTTGTCCTTATAAATTTTTTGCCTATCTGATATCACACGCACGTCATCATCGTTGAAGGTAAAGTCTTTCGGGTCGTTGGCAAAGTAAAGTATATGCGTGTGCGAGCGTGCAAACTTGTCTTTTGTTTGCTGGCCGAACGTGTAATGCCAGATAATCCAGTTCCGCATAGTTAATCCGAGCTCATCGGCGATAATCTTTACATTAGCCGCATAGTCATCCCCGATAGCGATGTAGAATGAGCCGTGAGGTTTCAGGACCCACTTGCAGACGCTCATCCATTCTTTTGTCCAGACAATGTAATTTTCGCGGGCGACATTGTCTTGGTACTTATCATACTTGTAACCGATGTTGAAAGGGGGATCGGCGAAAATCAAATCAGCGAAAGGTTCTTTTGCCTTGCCGAGTATTTCAATACAATCGCCGCATACGATTTTATTAAGGAGTTTCTCCATGACCGACATTTTAGCGCATATGGCCGAAATTACAAGCGACACTTTGAAGTTTACTTTACGGGCCAGCCCTGCTCACGTGCGAACTGTATGATTTGTTTGACCTGCTTGCCCGGCGTTTCCAGCGATAATTTCTGATTATCGCCGTATTTGACAACCACTCCGTTATTCAAAAAGCGCGACTTAACTATCTTGATTTCTTCTTTCGGCACGAATTGTGAACCAATCCATTGCTGCACGAGCTCATCGAGATATCGGCCGGCGTGCTCGCTGCGCCACTGTGCCATATTCTTCTGGCGTTTTTTCTTACCACAGTGCGCTAGAAACATTCCTAACAGTCCAAGATTGGCTTGCAGGGCAATCTGCCACGTCTCGGCCTTTCGAAATGCCAGAAAGTAAAAACCGTCAGCCGTAACGTGTAAATCGCCGTACATCTGGTCCGGCTTTTCGCTCTTGATGTTTTCGATTGACAGCAGGGCTTCTGGTGCTTGGCCCACATTTTCCTGGGCCTCTTGAGGCCGATATGCATATTCGTTCTGTGAATTTTCCGGCGGCTCGACACTCATGATATAGACTGTAGACAGCTACAGGTTGACCATCTTCTGTTCGACGTAAACCTTGCCGCTGACGTAATCGGTGAAAGTCATTTTGACCGTAAAAGGGCCTTTGAGTGACCCGATAATGTCGGTGGCATCGAACACCAGGCGGAAGTTCGCGTTCACCACTGTAGCATACCACATTTTCTTCAATTCATCCGGCCCTGTTTCCCACTTGGCAAGCAGGGCTTCTTTGCTTTCCTGGCTCAAATCCCAAAGCTCGACTTCCACCGAGCCGGCCGCCTTTATTAAATCACCCTCAGTGTCTATCGGCTGAATATAGACGATTAACTTTTCTTTCGTACCGTCTTTGTCTTTGTCATAAAAGTTCGTGTACTTGGCAAGTTTTACTGTTTCAAGCTTGTACAAACTGTTAATTCTCTTTTCATGGTCCAGCTCGGACAACGTCGCTAGTTGCTTTTGAAGCTCATTATTTTCGGCTTCCGATTCTTTGAGCTGTCTTTCGAGCTGCTTGTTAAGCTTATCCAGTTCGAAGTTCTTGTTCTCGATATTCTTGACGTGATCACTGGAGATACATCCCTGTACGATGGTCAATAGCGCTGAAATGAAGATTATTGCCGTTATTGTTCTCACTTATCTCTCCTTGTTTGAATCAATAACTTGTAATTTTAACCGGCTTAGTCTTCAGCATTTTCTTTCTTGGTGACAATCTCGGGCGCTTTTTGAAGAATCCTGTCGGCCAGGCCGTACTTTATCGCTTCTTCCGGTTCCAGCCAAAGATTGCGGTCACAGTCCTTTTCGATTTTTTCCTCCGATTGGCCCGTATGCTGTGCCAGTATCTTATAAAGCCGTTCTCTAAGCCGTATTATCTCCTTGGCTTCGATATCCAAATCCGTTGCCGGTCCTGTTAGTACTCCCGAAATTAAAGGCTGATGCAGAAGCACTCGGCTGTTGCTAAGCAGGTATCTCTTGCCCGCCGTTCCACCTGCCAGCAGAACCGCAGCCATGCTTGCTGCCAGTCCCACGCAGTACGTTGCAACATTGCATCTTAGAAACTGCATCGTGTCATATATGGCAAGGCCGGCGCTGATGGAACCACCCGGCGAGTTGATGTAGAAATGAATCTCATTCTTGCTGTCTTCGTTACTCAAAAAAAGCATCTGCGCGACTATCAGGTTCGCCGTCTCATCATCGACCTGACCGCCTAAGAACACTATCCGGTCTTTTAACAGCCGCGAATATATATCGTAAGCACGTTCGGTGCGTCCGCTTTTTTCGATTACTATCGGTACTAAATTTTGGTTAACTGCCATAGTTGCCTTCTTTAATAATCAATTCGTTTTAATTTTTTTCTTTTCCTTTTTCTTCTTTCTCTTTTTTCTCTTTTTTCTCTTCCTCTTCGTGAAGCACCTCATCAATCAGGCCGTATTCTTTTGCTTCGTCCGCGGTCATGTATCTGTCGCGTTCAGTTTCCTGTTCGATTTTCTCGACCGATTGGCCGGAATGTTTCGACAGCAGTTCGTTAATCGTCTTCTTGGCCTTTAAAACTTCTTCGGCCTGTATCTTGATATCCGCCGCCTGACCTGTAACACCTCCCCATGGCTGATGCAGCATTACCTTGGCGTGGGGCAGGGCGTGTCGTTTGCCCTTAGTCCCGGCCGCTAATATCACCGCCGCGCCCGACTGCGCTCTGCCGATGCAGTAAGTAGCTATTGGAGAACTTAGAAAACGCATCGTATCATATATAGCCATCGTATCATCGACACTACCGCCCGGAGAATTTATATAAAGACTTATCTCACTGGCTCGCTTGAGATTGTCCAGGTACAGCAGCTTCATTATTACCTCAGCCGCTCGGCCGTAACTTATCTCGCCAATCAAAAAGACAATACGATTGTCCAGCAGCATATCGTCCAGAGTCATCTCGCGTGTCCGCTGGTACTGAGACTGCCGGACCTGGTCATAAATATCTGTATCTTGAAGTTGAGCTAAGTGTTGCGGATTACCTGAAAGGATTTTATTCACCGGATACTCCATCATGTGGTCTTTCCATAAACTTGCATTAAATTCTACCAAACCTCGGTACTACAGCCCCACAAGGTGGCCGTGTTAGGTTCTATATCGGCTATTTTACTTGTCAGTTTTCTTTTTAGTCGTTTTTTTGGCGGTTTTGGGTGTCTTTTTATCAGACGTTGAGCTTTTTTTGGCTGTTTTAGTCGTTTTTTTAGTGCTCTTTTTAACCGGTTTTTCTTTTTTTTCAGATGTTTTCTGCTTTTTGACCGATTTCTTTACTTTTTTAGAGGCCTTTTTAGGCTCAACTTCAGTAATCTTCGCCGACTCCAGTATCTTCTCAACCGCCTTTTCGTCCCGAATCTGCAGCCGCAGCGATTCATACGAGCCGTCCTTGACCATCTGCTCTTTCATCCGTTCAGGCCTTTGACCCCGTTGAATAGCCAGCTGTGC
>JASFHM010000007.1:0-11190 GCA_050123215.1 Phycisphaerales bacterium
GCAAATGACTATTGAAAGATGCTTAAGAGCAATTGCCGGGTTCTTCATACTTATCAGTGTACTGTTGGCACACTTTCACTCGCTGTACTGGCTGTTCTTTACTGGTTTTGTGGGACTGAACCTGCTACAGTCGGCTTTTACGAATTGGTGTCCGATGATAACTATACTCAAAAAGTTTGGTGTCAAAAGTTGAAGCCGAAAATATACAAATAAAGTGGGGATTAATATGAAAGCTATATTACGAATAGCAGTTGTTTTTGCATTTTTGTTAACGATTTTTGCCGCAGCGGGTGTTGAATCCGAGCCAATTACGGATGTGGACGTGATAATCAACAAAGCTAATATCATGGCTTACTATCAGGGGCTCGACGGCAAAGCGAAAGTTAATATGACAATCACGGACAAGAAAGGCCAAAGCAGAAACCGCGAATTCATCATTCTAAGGAGAGATGAAAAAGATGGCGGCGACCAGAAGTATTATGTTTATTTCTTAAGACCTGCCGATGTCCGCGGAATGGTCTTTATGGTGCACAAGCACGCCGATATTAATAAGGACGATGACAGATGGTTGTATCTTCCCAGCCTCGACCTCGTCAAACGAATCGCGGCCAGCGACAAGCGTACGAGCTTTGTCGGTTCGGATTTTTTGTACGAAGATGTTTCCGGCCGCAGTCTTGCCGAAGACTCGCATCAACTTATTGATACTACCGATGAGCTTTACGTAATTAAGAACGTGCCGAAGAATCCTGATACGGTGGAGTTTGCCTACTATAATGTTTCTATAGACCGCAAGACTTTTATACCGATGAAGATGGAATACTTCGATAAGAAAGGCAAGCTGTATCGAGTCATCGAGTCGAAGAAAATCGAGATAATCGAAGCCAGACAGGGCGATATGGTGGAAAAGTATCCGACCGTTACATATTCGGTTGTTTCAGATTTGGCCACTGGCAGCAAAACCGAAATGCAGTTCAGCGATGTAAAATATAACATTGGTCTGGAGAATAATTTATTTACAGAGCGATATCTTCGCAGGCCGCCGAGGCAGGCAATTAGATGACAAGTAACAAATACACCTTTATTTTTACATTTATGCTTATTGTCGTAACTGCGTTCGCGATTGACGAGCAGCAGGACAGCAGTAAATTTGAGCCGTTTTTTTCAAATCTCAGCGTTCATGGTTTTTATGAGCTGCGCGCGGGATACCGCACCAGAAAAGACAAGTACGAAAAAGATATGTCGATTATGGAACAGCGTCTTCAACTTGAGCTTGCGACATATCTTGACTGGGCTGATTTCAAGGTCAAGGGCGATATCTTCGGCGATTTAGTTGAAGAGCAGGCTGATTTCGACCTGCGCGAGGCGTTTATATTTACCAGGCCCTACGATTTTATGGACCTCAAGGTCGGAAGACAAATTCTGACCTGGGGCACCGGCGATTTGGTTTTCATCAATGATTTATTCCCCAAAGACTGGAAATCTTTTTTCATCGGCAGAGATACCGAGTATCTCAAAGCACCCTCCGATGCCGTGAAGGTAAGTTTCTTCAGTGAGCTTGTCAATCTCGATATTGTTTATACGCCGCAGTTCGACCCCGACCGATTCATAGATGGCCAGCGTATTTCATACTGGAATTCCAATCTCGGTCGATTAGCCGGCCGAGATGCTGTACAGCATACTGACCGCCCCGACCGATGGTTCAGAGATGATGAAATTGCATTTCGGTTATATAAGAATATCAATAATTATGAATACGCCGTTTATGCCTACCGTGGCTATTGGAAAAGTCCGGGTGGCCAAAATGCTTCCGGCACACAGGCAATCTTCCCCGACCTCAACGTTTACGGCGCAAGTGTCCGCGGCAACGTAGCCAAAGGAATAGGCAACCTCGAATTCGGCTATTACGAGTCAGGCGACGACCAAAGCGGCCGTACCGGAAGAATCAACAATTCCGAGCTTCGCTTTCTGGCCGGTTATTCACAGGAAATCGGGAAAGATTTTACCGCGGCGGTGCAGTACTACGTCGAGCACATGATGGACTACAGCCAGTACAAAAACAGCTCACCTTCCGGGCTTACTCGCGATAAAGATAGGCACTTGATTACTTTAAGACTAACGAAGCTGCTGATGAATCAGAATCTGACATGCTCGTTATTTACATATTTCTCACCTTCGGACAAAGACGTCTATGCTAGGCCGAATATTAAGTATAAGGTCAGTGATAATCTGGCGATTGAAGGCGGAGCGAATATCTTCTTCGGCGATTACCCCGGCACTTTCTTCGGCCAGTTCCAGAACAACACGAATATTTATACCGCTGTCCGCTACAGTTTTTGACAGCTCATTTTTTGTATAAGATGTTTTTAATAAGATCAATGCAATAGTGGTCTGCTCTTACAGAGACAATTTCGAGTAAAGAGCGGCGTTTTTTAGCTGCAATTATTATCATTATCAAAACGCACATCGCTGTAATAGCTACATTCTTCCAGTCATTAAGTGCCCATTGCCAGGGTACGGACAATTCGTAGTTGCTGATTGGCCAAAATGGATATAATGGCCAAATGTCACTGTCAGGCCCGGCCGAACCAACTATGTCCGTAAGAAAATGAAAAAATAAAACAACCGCTGTCACTAAACAAGGTCGTATTTTTCTGCCGCATATGAAAAAAGTTGCTGCAATTAGTGCGAGAAATGTGAAGATATTGTGCCCGAAAGTTCGGTGCCAGAGCAGGTAATTTGAGTACAATTCATCACCAGTTATCTTATCTATTACAATACCAGCCCCGTCGATATCGGGAATGATTCCACATAAAGTAATTACAATTCTATCCCTTCTACTTTCGTAGCCGAGATTGGACAACACCCAACTCATTACCAGATGTTGTTGTGGGGCCATTTTTAATACCGGAAATTTTAAAGGAAGCCGAAAACACCTCTCATTTAATTTTTAGTATAGAGTATAGACCGAATATCGGCAAGGAAATGATTTAAGTGGACAAATCGAAGGAATTTGTTAATCGGTTGCTATTGATTTAGGAAAGGGTATACTTCTATTTAGCGTATTGCATAAAGCGTATAGGATATCCGGGAAAACAGGGAGAATCAAAGTGGTCAAATTTGACAACAAAAATGAATTGAAAGTTCCGCCGCTCGCGATGAAGAACCCCGATGCAGTCGAGATAATAAGGGTATGGATAGCTAAAGGCAAACAGGAGGTATGTCTCAAAGTAGGCATGTGGAACGATCCCGCTATATGGGGATGTTTACTGGCAGATGTGGCAAGGCATATTGCCAACGTTTATGCACACGCCCAGAAAGTCGATTTTGATGAAGTTCTTGAGAGAATTCTCGAAGGCTTTAACGACGAACTGGATAAGCCTGTAGACGATTCGGGTGTAACATTGTAAATTTAATCTGCGCAATCTTCACTGATATGAAGAAATGGAGATTAAATGGTCGAGAAAATAAAGCCGACACTTTCGCGTATGGATATTGTTTGTGCCGAGACGCCCGCTGAACCGACCGCTCTGGTGGTCTTCGGTGCATCGGGTGATTTGACCAATCGCAAGCTCATGCCGAGCCTCTTCGACCTCTATCAGCGACAGCTTATCGGTGAGCAGTTCTATATTCTCGGATGCGGCAGGACAAGAATTTCCGATGAGCAGTTCCGCCAATCTGCGAAAGAAATGATAAAAGAATCTTCGGGTTTGACTACGGCGTTTGCAGATAAGATGCACTTTATCAGCAGCGATTACAGCGATGTGAAATTGTATCAGGACCTGAAACAGCGGATAGCTGAGCTTAATAAATTACATAAGCTCGACGGCAATCTGATTTTCTACCTTTCGGTCCCCCCGTTTTTATATCCTGTGATAGTCGAGCAGTTGGGCAAAGCGGGGTTATCCTGTCCTGTTCATGGTGATAGACAGCGAGTCAGACTTGTCATTGAAAAACCGTTCGGCCATGATGCGGAAAGTGCTTCACAGTTGAATCACGCGATAAGCCAATGCTTTGAGGAATCCCAGATTTATCGCATCGACCATTATCTCGGCAAAGAAACGGTCCAGAATATAATGATGTTCCGTTTCGCAAACGTGATATTCGAGCCGATATGGAATCGTGACTACATAGACCACGTTCAGATAACCATCGCAGAATCCGTCGGCGTGGAGCATCGCGCCGGCTACTACGAAAAAACCGGTGCGCTGCGTGATATGTTTCCCAACCATATGCTGCAAATGCTCGCTCTCGTAGCGATGGAACCGCCTGCTTCTTTCGCGGCTGATATGGTTCGCGATGAAAAGGCTAAGCTGTTACGTTCGATAAGACCGATTGGGTTAGAGCCATGGTCGACTCAGATTGTCAGAGGTCAATACGGCCCGGGGCAAATAGCCGACCGACAGGTATGCGGTTATCTGCAGGAAGAAGGCATCTCACCCGACTCGAAGACCGAGACTTATGTCGCAGCTAAACTCGGCATAGACAACTGGCGATGGAAGGATGTTCCTTTCTACGTCCGTACGGGCAAAAGGCTCTCAGCCAAGAATACCGAAATTACGATAACCTTTAAAAAAGTACCCCATTCGATGTTCGTTGGTGCAGGTCTCGACGAACTGCCTCCTAACATACTCACATTGCAAATTCAACCTCATGAGGGAATAAGCCTGCAATTCCAGGCGAAGCGACCCGGCTCCAAGCTCTGCATGGGGACGCTGGATATGAGCTTCCGCTACAGCGATGTCTTCGGAGCCGATATGCCCGAGGCATACGCCAGATTACTACTTGATGCCATGCTGGGCGACCAGACACTTTTCAACCGTTACGACAGCGTAGAGACCGGCTGGAAATTGTTTGACCCTGTTCTCAAAGCCTGGCAGGAAAATGACTCCGGGCTTTTCAAATACCCCGCTGGAGCACAGAGTTTTTCCGCTGCGGATAACTTAATAGAATCGGACGGCAGAAAATGGCGACCTATCGCCGACCGTTAGCGTATAGCATAAAAACACGCTTGAAACGAATTACATTATTGTTATCCTGATTGATAATAATGAGAGGGACGGTTATGGATATTTTCGAATTTGCCATGGAAAAGGAAAAATACGCCGAGCAGTTCTACCGGGACTTGGCCGAACGTGCACCAGATGCGGGACTCAAAGAGATATTCACAATGCTCGCCGACGAAGAGGAAAAGCATTGTGAAGTAGTTGAGAACATGAAAGCACAGGCCGATGTCGAATCAGCTCAGACATCGGTACTCGGTGATGCTCGGGATATCTTCGAAAAAATGCGCGAAGGCTCGAAGAAGTTCAACCTCGACGTCAGCCAAATCGAACTTTACAAAAAAGCACAGGACATCGAAAAACAGGCCAGAAATTTCTATTTGGAAAAAGTCGGCGAAGTCAAGCTCCAGAACCAGAAAAATATATTCCTGCAACTGGCCGAAGAGGAAAAAAAACACTACTTTCTGCTTGACAACATAATCGAATTTGTGAACCGGCCGAACGAATGGCTGGAAAATGCCGAGTTCTATCACCTCGAAGAATACTGAACCCAAAATGAAACCGCTAAAAGCTAACGATTATTCGATTGTCCTATGTGGTCAGGCTGGCCAGGGCGTACAAACCGTCGAGTTTCTTCTAACTAAAATCTTCAAAGTGGTTGGCCTTAACGTCTTTGCGACCAAAGAATACATGTCCCGTGTCCGAGGTGGTATCAATTCTACCGAAATACGAGTGGGAACAGTCCCGGTAAAGGCATTCGTCGATAGAATTGATGTTCTGATTGCTCTTGATAAAAGTGCTGTCGAGCATTTAGGAAAAAGAATTACTGCGGACACCGTTATTGTTGCAGAAGCTAAATTTTTACCGAAAGGCTTTTCACACAGCGTGGAAAGAATCATAGATGTTTCCTTCTCGGATCTTGCCGCTGATATTGGTGGCAAATTGTATTCGAATTCCATCGCGGTCGGTATGGTAGCAAGTTTATTCGGGATTGATTTGCAAGTTGTGGAAAAGCAGCTAAAAGAATTCTTCGCTCGAAAAGGTCAGGATATTATCGATAAGAATCTCGCTGCAGTGCAAAAAGGATACGAGTTCGGCAACGGTAAAATCAGTATAGACATTAAACCAGCCGGCCGAAGCAAAGAGCAGATTGTACTAAACGGAGCCCAGGCTGTTACCTTGGGAGCCATCGCAGGAGGATGCAATTTTATCAGCGCCTATCCCATGTCGCCGTCAACTGCGGTGTTGGTTTTTCTGGCTCAGCACTCAAAGCAGTTCGGCATAGTCGCCGAGCAGGCAGAAGATGAAATCGCCGCAATAAATATGGCCATCGGTGCCTGGTATGCCGGTGCAAGGGCTATCATAACGACCTCAGGCGGTGGATTCGCACTTATGACAGAAGGTATTAGCCTGGCTTCTATGCTGGAAACACCCGTTGTTGTCCATCTTGCTCAGCGACCCGGCCCGGCTACGGGATTGCCTACCAGAACCGAACAGGGTGATTTGGAACTTGCCCTCTATGCCGGACACGGTGAATTCCCGCGAATATTATTTGCTCCCGGCACGCTCCAAGAGGCTTTCCAATTGACAGCCAAAGCATTTAATCTTGCGGACAAACATCAGGTTCCTGTTATTATTCTAACCGACCAGTACTTTGTCGATTCACACTACAACATAGAACCTTTTAATACCGGAGACACAAAGGTTGAGAAGTTCATAACCGAGACAAAAGAAAATTATACCAGATATGAACTTACTGCCGATGGCATTTCTCCACGTGGAATACCCGGCTTTGGCAGGGGATTAGTAACTGTTGATAGTGATGAGCATAACACCGAAGGCCATATCACTGAGGATTTGGACCTGCGAGTAAAAATGGTAGATAAGCGTCTTGCAAAATTAGATGCAATCAAATCCGAAGCTGTTAAACCCCGACTCTGGCCTGATGAAAATTATAAAAATCTGATTCTCTGCTGGGGTTCGACTTACCACATAGTCAAAGAAGCGATAGATACCATCGGTCGAAATGATACCTCATTGCTTCATTTCAGCCAGGTTTATCCGCTTCACGAGAGTACGAAACAATACCTCGAAAAAGCCGAAACCATTGCCATCTTTGAAAGTAATGCTACCGGCCAATTGGCAAAACTAATAAAGCTGCAAACCGGTTTTGAGATTGAGAATAAAATTCTGAAATACTCCGGTCTGAGTTTTGCCGTCGAAGAGGTAATAAATAGTTTAAAAGATTTACTCGGTTGAGAGATATATAATGGACGCACAGAATTACGACATGGGTGATATTGATATTGCATGGTGCCCCGGCTGTGGTGACTTCGGGATTCTCAAGGTTCTAAAACAGGCATTGGCCGAGCTCGATATCACGCCGGAAAATCTCGTCATGGTCTCGGGCATCGGTCAGGCCGCAAAGATTCCGCACTATCTCAGATGTAACTTCTTCAACGGCCTGCACGGCCGGGCGCTTCCTGCTGCCACCGCAATCAAAGCTGCCAATCCCGCCCTCGTTGTCATAGCCGAATCCGGCGATGGCGACATGTACGGCGAAGGGGGAAATCATTTTATTCACACTATCCGCAGAAACCCCGACATCACAAATATCATCCACAATAATATGGTATATGGCCTGACCAAGGGCCAGGCATCGCCGACCAGCCAAAGGGGATTTGTAACACCCGTCCAGGTAACCGGTGTCTTCTTAGAGCCGTTCAATCCTCTCGCCGTAGCCATCGCCCTGGATGCTTCATTCGTAGCAAGGGCTTTTATCGGCGACCAGGACCAGACTAAAGAGCTGATAAAAAAGGCTATTACTCACAAAGGTTATGCCCTTTTGGATACCTTTCAGCCCTGCGTGTCCTTCAACAAAATAAATACCAATAAATGGTTCAAAGAGCGTACCTATTACCTCGACGATTCACACGATGTGCACGATAGGGGGGCCGCTTTTGCTAAGGCGTGCGAGACAGAGAAATTGCCGCTGGGGGTGTTTTACATCAATGAGCAAAAGGAATCCTTCGAAGACAGCCTTGTTGCTTATGAATCGGATGATAGGCCGCTTTACAAGCGCCAGCCGGATTTGGAAAAACTTCAAAAACTAATTAGCTCGTTTTAGAACCGTACTATTTTCTGACAACAGCCTCAAAGCTCAGTTGTGGGCATGCGTTAATGCCGCCAGCAGTATATGACGCAAACGGTCGGTTGTAAGGGAGTTTAAATACTTCTCGGTGAAGTCAAGCTTGAATCGGCCTCGAAAGTTTTTGATTCGTCTGGTGATTTCACTTCTGTTTAGCGATGCGATTGTTGTAGCGGTTTGTTCAAAATTTTTTCTCGAAACCATCGATTCAATCCCCGAAAGAACACCTCCTATAAGTTCCATACTACGCCGTTTACATCGTCTGTAAAACGAGTTGGCTTTGGTAACAAAATCGATGTGCTTTGGCTTCCCTTCAATTCTGACAAAATACGCGAGAAAAATTTTTTTGTTGTTTTTCACGCAGTCTGATAACTTTTAGCATATGAGGACTGAACAACTGGATTACAAGTTGCCCGAGCAATTGATTGCCCAGCAGCCCAGCCCTATGCGGAGCCAATCGCGCCTGCTGGTCATGGAGCGGGCAAAAGGGTTACTTCTCGACAGGCAATTCAATGATATCGGCGAGTTCCTGAAACCTACCGATTGTCTGGTGATTAATGATACTCTGGTGCTCCAGGCTCGCTTTTATGCTCATCGCAAAACCGGTGGCAAGCTGGAAGGGCTCTTTTTAGAACGCGATAAGGATAATGTTTGGCTGGTCATGCTAAAGCCAGCCGCAAGAATAAAGCCCGGCGAGCAAATCATCTTAAAGCAGCGCGACGGCGGCGATTTCTGCACCGCCAAGCTCATCGAAAAACTCGAAGATGGCACGTGCAGATTGAAAATCGCCTCGGCGGAGGATTTTAACAGTATCTTGGAGCGGATTGGCTTTGCGCCGTTACCGCCTTATATCAAAAGGTCCGCCGATATCGACCAAAACGAGATTGACCGCAGTCGCTATCAGACCGTCTACGCCCAAAACGCAGGGGCCGTGGCTGCCCCTACCGCTGGCCTGCATTTCACCGACGAGCTTATAAAACAGCTCAAAGCCAAGGGTATCACTTTCGCCCGTGTTACCCTGCACGTCGGCCCCGGCACATTCAAGCCCGTGAATACTGATACACTCGAAGAACACAAAATCCATAGCGAGTGGTTCAGTATAAATGATGCCAACGCGGAATTAATAAACACGACAAAGAAAAATGGCGGCCGAATCGTTGCCGTCGGCACTACCAGCGTTCGCGTTCTGGAAACTGCCTCTGAAGAGTCGCGAGTTAAAGCATGTACCGGCCAAAGTAATCTGTTTATTAAACCGCCCTATGAGTTTAAAATGGTCGATGCGATGGTGACAAACTTCCACCTGCCCCGTTCGACATTGCTTGCTTTGGTAGCTGCCTTTGCGGGACTGGAAAAAATATTGGCCGCCTATGAGCATGCGATTGAAAAGCAGTACCGTTTTTATTCTTATGGCGATGCGATGCTGATAATATGAAGATATCGAACTTTGCAAAAAAGATAGCCTGCGAATCCGGCATCGGCCGGCTGATGGACGACTTGGGTGTCGCCTTCGCCACCGGGAAAGATGTGATGATGCTCGGTGGGGGTAATCCTGCTCACATCCCTGAAATCGAAGAGTATTTTCGCCGGAGTATGTCTCAATTGCTTGAAAGACCCGCCGACTTCGCCAAAGCCATTGGTGATTACAGCCCGCCCCAGGGCAACATGGAATTCATCGAAGCTATAACTAATCTGCTTAACAAAGAGTTTGGCTGGGGCGTCGAATGCGAAAATGTCGCCTTGACCAACGGTAGCCAGTCCGCCTTTTTCATACTCTTTAATATGTTCGCGGGCCGATTTGAAGATGGACTCCGGCGAAAAATACTTTTTCCGTTAGCGCCTGAGTATATCGGTTACTGCGACGTCGGTCTGGAAGAGGGACTCTTCGTCGCAAACAAGCCTTTAATAGATTTCATCGATGACCATATCTTCAAATACCACATCGATTTCGAGAACCTCAATATCACTGATGACATTGGAGCCATTTGCGTTTCGAGACCGACCAACCCGACCGGCAACGTCCTGACCGATTCTGAAATCCAGAAGCTAAGCGAATTGGCGAAACAGCACGATATACCACTGATTATCGACAACGCTTACGGCACACCCTTTCCGAATATAATCTTCACACAGGCCGCCCCGATATGGAACGAGCAGGCAATTGTGTGTATGAGCCTCTCGAAGCTCGGCTTACCTGCCGCACGAACAGGTATAATCGTTGCCGCTAAAGAAATTATCAATATGGTCGCAAAAGCCAACGCCGTTATGAATCTTTCGCCCGGAGGTATCGGTGCTGCCATAGCAACCGAAATGGTCCGAACCGGCCGAATCCTCACATTGGCCCGCGATGTAATCAGGCCTTACTACGAAGAGAAAGCAAAATTTGCCATCGACCTTCTGATGCGCGAGCTAAAAGGCCTGGATTTCTACATGCACAAAAGCGAAGGTGCGATTTTCCTCTGGCTTTGGTTCAAAGATTTACCTATCACAACTTTCGAGCTTTATGAACGGCTCAAAAGAAGAAACGTTATCGTCGTGCCCGGTCATTATTTCTTCCCCGGCCTGCCCCAGCAATGGAACCATAAAAACCAGTGCATCCGTATGAATTACTCGCGCGACCCACAGGAAATTTCCTCCGCAATCAACATTATTGCAGACGAACTCAGGAAAACCTGCGCCAAAGCCCCTTGACCCATACATACCTGAGTGTAAAATCGAACCCGTGTATGAACGGGACGTATAAACGTACAACTGACAGCTAAATGAGAATTAGGAGAACATAATATGGGAACGAAAGGAACTGAAATCGTAGGTCTTGATGTCAATAAGCTACTCGAACAGCTCAACCGTGCATTTTCAGATGAATGGCTGGCGTATTATCAGTATTGGCTGGGTGCCAAAATTGTAAAAGGCCCCATGAAAGACGCTGTCATCACCGAGCTTGAAGAGCACGCCACCGAAGAACTAAATCATGCCCTATTGCTGACAAACAGAATAGTTCAACTCGGGGGCACACCCATTACCACGCCCCAGGACTGGTACAAA
>JASFHM010000008.1:0-10390 GCA_050123215.1 Phycisphaerales bacterium
CATCGAGTCGTCACCTCTGGCTTTGATTATCGAGCTGTGGTCATCGTAGAACAAAGCGCTTCCTTCAAACAACTTATCGCGGTCGCGATAGCTTATGCCGTTGGTCGCTAATAAGGCCCAAAGCCGTTTCTGGCCGGTTTGTGTTTCGACGAGGTCGGCTTCAATTCGGCCTGCTGTGACGGAGACCTGTTCGGAGCCTTCTTCGCCGATGAGGAAATAGTCTATAAGGATACGCTCGGTATCACTGTAGGCAGTAATCTGTTCGGTTTCCAGGTCGTACTGCAGAGTCTCGAAGTTACGAACGACGGCATAGCACGGGCGGCGCAGGCTGAACCGGCCTACGCGTTTTTCCGGCAGCGGGATTTTCGAATTATCAGCTTTGATAACGCCGGGGCCGGTGGCAACGAATAACTGCCTAGTGGGGTCGTATTCGAAACGCGGACATTTCAACTCGATACCACCGAGAAAGTTCTGCTTGTCTTTTTTGACACTGGCGAGTTTAGCCAAAGCGTTTCCTGTGCCGACGGCGGTAAGATAGCTGATGTCGGCTTTCGAACTGCTGGTTTCGGCTACATCGACCAAAAGAGTTGGCGCTGCAAGTGTATAGTGTTCGTTGAAGCCATCCGCACGACGGGTCATGCTGCATACACAACCACCTTCGAAGACAATCTGGTCGGACTTCGGCGCGAACCGGGCTTTAGTTTTTGAAGTCACGAACACAGGGATTGCTGTTTCGGTTGCGGTCTCGTCAACCACATCACCAACGTAAAACTTCAGCTTTGAGAGGCCTTGTGCCACAGCATCGGTTGATTGGGCACTGTAATCAATCTGCTGTGCAGCGAATACCGTTCGTCCTTTTGTGTCATTAAGCGGGGCAGAGACATCGAAACTTTTTTTCGGTTCGAGTTCCAAATGAGCGAGGGTCTTTAGTATTCCGAGAGAATCGGTCGGAGCTACCGCTATGCCGTTATCGCATTTGACGGTTACTTCCATAATCTGCTGCTCAGAAACCGAAGGAGCGGTATAAGTCGAATCGGGCTGAGCTGTTTGGGTTTGGGCGGGTTCGGCTTCTTCAATTTTTTCTGAACCGCGATCCGACCAGAGGATATCGCTGATACTGATTCGGCTGGCTGCGATAACCTCCTCATTAGTTTCGACAGTGACATTTCCGTCAATGATACACTTATAAGTTTGAACGTCCTTAGCAGTCTTGACGGTCTCGGCTGACGATTCGGCGGAGGCGGGGGTTTTGGCAGCGGTCGGGGTTTTCGAAGTGCTGTCTGAAGTGCGGTCCTTCGAGGTCAGAGAGTATTCTTTCGATACTTTGATTCGCAGGTCTTCGACCTCTTTTATTCTCAAAAGCGCGAGGCGGTCCCGGTCGTCGTCATAGACGAGCTTTAATCCGACACCTGCAAAATTAGCGCTTCTCGAGACAAATCTGACCGGTCCTGCGGTTGAGAACTCACTTTTCTCACTAACAAATAACAAGTCATCGAGATAAATGAAACTCTCTTCGATATCACTGCCCGGTTCGGGAACGATATGTGCAACGACATTCCCGGTAAGTGTTGCGTCTTTGGGATTGGGCGGGCTGACTTCGGATTCGAGGACGACAAAGCCTCGTTCGGCGGTAACGTAGCACTTCAGGTCGGGCCGATATATATTCATGTAAGGCTTTTCGATTTCCCACTGTTGGCCTTCTTCATGGAGCAGTCTTTCAAAGCCAAATTCGCGTTCGACTTGTTTGGTACGCGGATTCAGTGTGGTGAATCTGGCCATCTCCAGAGTTCCGATACCTACATCGCCTACCTTCGCGACGGTTTTATTAGGGTCCTGCTCATCAGCGTCGGTAAGCTGTAATTCATTCCGCCGGACAGGGATTTTAGGCGTCTTCGAGAATTGAGAGTACAACAAATATATCGCGAATATCGCGATTAAAGAAATAAACCACAAGCGAAACTTCTGCCATTTTAAATACATAACAAATCCGTTCAGTAACTACTCCATGTACCTCTCCATAAGCTGCTGCCATCGGCCGGTCTTTTTCAGAATATATTCAATGACCTCACGCACAGCTCCGGAGCCGCCCGGTGTGGTTGTGACATAGTCGGCATATTGCTTAAGCTCATCAACGGCATTTGCAACAGCCACACCAAAACCCACCGCTCTTACGACAGGTAAATCCAGCAAATCATCGCCGACATACGCAACGTTTTCGGCTGAGAGACCAATCTCTTCGAGCAGATGTTGTAGCTTAGGTAACTTATGATAACAATCTGTAAGGCAATAATCTACTTCTAATTGCTCCGCTCGCCGGTTTGTCGGTTCTGAGGGTCTTCCGCTGAGAAAAGCCACTTTTAATCCGGCTCGTCGCCACATTTTTATGCCATGGCCGTCAAGCAAATTGAAAATCTTGGCTTCGGAGCCGTCGTCATGCAGGATGATACCGCCGTCGGTCATAACGCCGTCGACGTCCAAAGCAAGAAGCTTTACATCGCCAAGATTTATTTTTCCCTCACTCGTCATAACAATTTAGGAACGCCTTCTTTATAAATAAGAATCAACCCACGATTTTAATTGTGACTATGTCCTGTACGTCAATCAAGCCGAGCGGTTTGCCCTCGGCATCGACTACGGGTAGCTCGTCGATTCGGTACTTGTGAAAAATCGCTGTGGCTTCGGCGGCAAGCGCATCGGCCCGTATTCTTTTACAGTCCGGCGTCATGACATCGCCAACTTTAAATTCGAGAGCTTTCGAGCCATCTTGTGCGATAAGCCGTCTGAGGTCAGCATCAGTAATGATACCGGCTAATCGGCCGCTTTTATCAACTACCATTACCGCGCCATGACGTTTTATTTCCTTAGTTTTACGGAGCATCTGTTCTATGGTATCTTCGATATTGGCCAAGGCCAATGGGTCACCAGGTCTGAACATCATCGATTGTCCGACGGTCAAAAGCTGTGCGCCGAGTGAGCCACCCGGATGAAAACTCACATAGTCTTCAACGCCGAAATTTCTCGCCTTCATCAGTGTCAGGGCCATGGCATCGCCGATGGCCAGCATGCAACTTGTCGACACACTGGGCGCCACGCCGAGCGGACATGCCTCGGCCTGTTTGCCCATGCAAAGCACAACGTCACTATGCCGAGCCAATGTTGAATCTTTATCACCTGTCATGGCAATGAGTTTAATCCGCCGCTGCTTGACCAGATTGATAAGGCGTGTTATCTCGTCGGTTTCACCACCATGACTTAAAACTATTACAACATCATTTTCTCTGAGCCGGCCTAAATCACCGTGGACGGCCTCGGCTGGATGAAGGAAGTGGCTCGGCGTACCAGTCGAGGCCAGAGTAGCGCTAATCTTTTGACCGATGATACCGGCTTTGCCGATTCCGCTGACTATTACCGAACCCGCGCACTGATACAGCATTTCAAGAGCTGTATCGAACGAAGCGTCAACTACACGCGCGACTGCTTTTATGGCATCGGCTTCGGATTCGATAACGCTCCTTGCGTACTTAAGGTCAAATTTCACTGATTGTTTGTTCATTAGTATCCGGTTATTTTTATTTATCAGAGTTTTATCTCACTTCCTCTTTCGTTATAGCATACAAACGCGTGCTTGTCGCTGCTGAAGTTCGGCTCGGCGTGAATAATAATACGCTTATCGCTTGACTGTTCTATCTGCGCAATGTTTGCTCTCTTTTGATTTTGCAGATGGTCGGCCACCAATGGTGAAACGAACAGCTCAATCTGCTTGATCTGTTTCTTCGAGACGGCAAGGTGCAACTTTCGAATAACTTCGATAGCTACCGACTCATTGCTCTTGACAAATCCGCTTCCGGCGCATTGGGGACAAGCCAAGTATGTACTGGACTGCAGGGAGGGTCTCATGCGCTGCCGCGTCATTTCCACTACGCCGAACCTGCTTATTCTAAGAATTCGCGAACGCGCGCGGTCGGGTCTGACAGCCTGTCTGAACGCTTTTTCAATCTCGGTACGATGCTTCTGGCTGCGCATGTCTATGAAGTCACAGATTATTAGTCCGCCAAGGTCTCTTAGTCGAAGTTGCCGTGCGATTTCATCAGCGGCTTCAAGGTTCGTCTTATAGGCGGTATCTTCAGCGCTATGGCCCTTTCGATATCTTCCGCTGTTGACGTCTATAGCAACAAGGGCTTCGGTCTGTTCAATAACGATTGAGCCACCGCTTTTGAGCGGTACCGAGCGTGACTGTATCCTGGCTATTTCATCCTCAATTTTATATTTATGAAACAGGGGCACTTTATCATCATAGTAAACGGCGCGACGTTTGAGGCGCGGCGTGGCAATGGCAAGAAAATCCTTAATCTTTCTCAACATCACTTCGGAATCGCAGATGATTTTGTTTATGCGGCTGTTAAATGTATCTCTTAAAGTGCGTATCACGAGGTCGGATTCACGATACAATTCACGCGGTGCTTTCTCATGGCTAATGCGTTTTTCAATTGCGGTCCAAAGTCTTCGTAAATATCGCAGGTCGTTCTGTATGTCTCTCTTCGAGCAGCCCTGTCCCGCCGTTCTGATGATAAAGCCATGGCCCTTCGGCGGGTTGCTTTCTTCGAGAATTTGCCTCAACCGGGCTCTCTCATCGTCATCATCGATTTTGTGCGAAACGCCATGTTTTCGCATCCACGGCATCATTACAAGGTACTTGCCCGGCAGAGAAATATATGTAGTCAGTGTAGGACCCTTTGTATTGATTCCTTCCTTGGTGACCTGAACAACAAGTTCGTCGCCTTTGTGGAGGCACTTTTGAATCGGAATACGTTCTTTAAGGGCCTTTCGGCGTCCGATTGTTTCGGTAATATTGCCTTTGGAACCGGAGAAATGTCTGGGGTGCAAATCACTTATATGCAAAAAGCCGTTTCTTCCGGCGCCGAAGTCGACAAAGGCAGCTTGTATGCCCGACTCGATATTAACAACTTTTCCTTTGTAGATATTGCCAACGTAACTGCCGAGACTGGTTCTCTGCATATAAAGTTCTTCGAGCCGGCTGTTCTCGACAACCGCGATGCGGCATTCTTCACTCTCAGCCAGATTGATTAACATCTCTCTTGCCATGTCAATATCCTCGTTTGGCACTAAACGATTTCGAGGTTTTAATTTTCCCAGTTAACCCGGATTCGCCGGACAGGTCCTGCGAGATTTTCCTCTCTCAATTCCAATAACTGCATCAGTTCATCGATTCGCACCGTACCTGTAGGAGTAAATCTGCACCGGACTGTAATCTCATCTTTCGACACATCGATAGATTCTAAAAAGGGCCTGACGTCTATCCGACGTGATTTGCCCTTATCAGCAACGCGCTGCAGAATAAGTTGTTCGGCTTCGGTCAGTTTTTTAACTTTTTCGGTCATTAAGTCTTCTGAAAAGTCATCCCGGACAGTTACCTGATACGTTACGAGAGCTTTTTGAAACGAACGTCTGTGGCTTACAATCTCAGCGGAGGTCAATTCAAAACCTTCAGGCAGTTGCTGCTGTAATACTGTTTTTAATTGTTCTGGGTCACAGTTTGAACCATTTTGTTTTATTTGCACAGAGCAGAGTTCATCGTCGGATTCTATGCCCACACTTCTCGGCAAAGGCAGCGACAGCTTCGGCCTGGGATTAAAACCTTCGCTATAAGCCAAATCGATACCGGCTCTGACACAGGCGCGCTGCATCAGTCGCAATGTCTCGGCGTGCGAGAGAAATCTCGCCAAGTGCATAACCTTAAACTTAATCAGCAATATCGAATCAGAAATTGCGATACTTCTTTCTCTTTCTTATTCTGTCAGAAAGCCTCAGGTAGGACTTTTCTGGCTGCATCCCGCAGGTAAGTGGAAATCTGCCTTTCGGAGTTCATCCCCAGTACCTTGCGGGCTACTGCATTACAATCTTCTATAGTGACCGAACGAATTATTTGCTTTATCTCAGGTATCATCGGATGAGCAAGTGAGAGTTTTCTAACGCCCAAACCGAGCATTAACATGATATGTTCGGGCTCCGAGGCCATCTCACCGCAAATACTGACATCAATCTGAGACTTGTGGGCATCCTGAATCACGGTCCTGATGAGCCGAAGAACCGCAGGGTCTACTGCCGAGTACAGTGTTGAGACCAGCTCATTACTTCTATCAACTGCCAGAGTATATTGAGTCAAATCGTTAGTGCCTATACTGAAGAAGTCCACATCCCTTGACAGTGTCGCAGCAGTCAGAGCAGCCGCGGGGGTTTCAATCATAATTCCGATTTTAATGTCCCGGTTATATTCGATTGACTCGTCGTCGAGGTCTTCCATAACATCGCGAAGAATCAGCTTGGTCTGCATAAGCTCCTGAAGATTCGAAATCAGAGGGAACATTATGCTTACATCACCAAGAACCGATGCCCGAAGAATAGCATGAAGCTGAGCCTTGAACATCGAAAGATTCCTCAGGCAGAAACGTATCGAGCGCAGACCCAAAAACGGATTGGGCTCACGGACAAAACGCTTATTCTGCGTAAATTTGTCTGCACCTAAGTCCATCGTTCTGATAATGACGGGCTTATCTTTGAAGGCTTTGATAGTCTCGGCGTAAGCCTCATAGTGGTCTTCTTCGGTGGGCTCGACTTCACTTCCGAGATATAAAAACTCTGTTCTGTAAAGCCCGATTCCCTCGCCGCCTTTTTCGAGCACATGTTCGGCTTCGTCGGGGAATTCGATATTTCCGAACATGGTAATTCTCACGCCGTCTCTTGTGACAGCCGGTTTTTCCCTTATGGCGTCAAGTCTGTGTTCCAGCTCGATGAATTCACGAGCATATTGTTCGTACTGTTCAATTGTCCCTTCATCGGGCTTGGCAATAACGAGCCCCCGATTGCCGTCAATAATTACCGTGTCACCACCGGTTACGGTTTCTGTGAAGTCCTCGAGACCTACAACGGCGGGAATGCCGAGGCTTCTGGCAACGATAGCGGCATGGCTGGTTCGGCCACCCACATCAGCGGCGACACCTTTGATGAAATCCTTGTTAAAACCGGCGGTCTGAGTCGGACTAAGCTCGCGCGCGACAACGACAACCTCTTCGGTCAAATGGTCGATGTCCTCGCGTTTGCTGCCTAAAAGCTGACGAAGCAATCGCCGCTCGATGTCGTAGATATCGGCGGCACGTTCACGCATATACGGGTCGTTCACCTTTGTGAAATGCGATGCGATTTCACGCATAGTTGTCGATACGGCGAACTCGGCGGTAACCGACTCGGAGTGAATCAAATCGGTGATTTGTTTACGCAGACTTCTGTCATGGAGAAACCGCGAATGAACGGCAAAGATATCTTTCACCTTTCTCTGCTCGATTTGGTCCTGCTGAGCCTCGATGGCATCTAATTCTTCGGCGGCGGTCTTAAAGGCGTTTCGAGCCCGCTGCACTTCTATCATTCTCTTCGAAGGGCTTATCTGCCGGCGCGGGATTCTGTAGTCCTCCGAATCTATTACCAAAGCTTTCGCAATAGAAATTCCGGGACAGACCGCTATGCCTTTTTTTATTTCCATTATAAATCCATACGGGCGGCGTTACTTTTCTTCGCCCGGCGCCGGTTCGTCAAATTTTTTAACCTCAACAAGTTCCCGTAAAGCTTCGACAGCCTCCTTGGCATCGGTACCTTTTGCTGTAACTTTCAGCTTGGTACCGCATGTCGCAGCGAGCATGCTCATCTGCATTATGCTCTTTGCGTCGACACTGGTCTGCGCATTACTTACGGTAATCTCGGCATCAAACTGGTTCGCAATATCTGCAAACTGCATCGCCGGGCGCATGTGCATACCGGCGGCGTTTCTAATCTCTACCTCTATCTCACAAATTTCCTGTCCTGATTTCTCGCACTCTGATTGTCCCAAATCGTCTCCGCTCAAAAATATAGACATCAGTAATTAGAGCGACTCATCTTCATCGGCTTCGACCATAAGCTCAGCAATATCCTTCACAGCTGAAGACTGTTGTAAAAACTTGCGAAACTTCTCCTTCTGAAGATGGCCGAAAATATTTTCCATCGCTTTTAGATGCAGCTCGGGGTCGTTATCCGGGCTAACAAGCAGGATTACAGAGAAAACCGGCTGTTTATCCAAAGCCGCAAAATCAATTCCCGCATCGCTCAGTCCAACAGCGGCAACAGGTTTTTGAACGGCCGAATGCTTCACATGAGGTACTGCCACTCCTTTGCCCAGTCCGGTGCTTGCCTCATTTTCCCTTTTAATAATGGCGCGTTTAATTTTCTCTTTATTGCCTTTTCCCAGGCACCCGGCTTTATCAAGCGCCGAAACCAACTCATTAATAACTCCGTTGCGGTCCTTTGATTTTAATTTTGGTATTATCGCATTAACACACACCACATCTGCAATTTTCATCCACATCACCTCAGATATATCCGAACCATCGCGACACCGGCAGCACGTTATTATCCGCCGATGTGCTTGTTATTGCGCTGTTTCTCCTTTTTCTTCCGAAGTTGCCTTTCGAGCTTATGCACCGCCATGTCAATACAAGCGTAAGCATCAGGCCCTCTTTCTGTAACAACAAAGACATTGCTGTGCTCGGCCCGCGCAATCAACTCTACGCTGCAGCTTCCCCCGTCATTACCGTCAATTATCACTTCGATTTGGCTCAGGCTGTTGTAAAACTTCGGTAGCTTTGACGTTTTCTCTTCCGCATGCGCTCTTAAGGCATCGGTTATTTCTATGTGTTTGCCACTGATTGTAAATAACAAGATACGTACTCCTTAAACACCTAGAAATCACTGTTGCAATTATTTCATACCTGTCACTTTATTATTGTATTTCGGCTACTCGCGAGTCGCCTTCAGCTTCATCATTGTCGGAGTCCTCCTGGTCGAACTGCGGCTTGGCATAATCTTCAAGTTTGGTAGAAGGAGTAATCACGCCTCCGCTTATCGTAAAACGCATTGCCTCCTCAATAGTTATATCCAATTCAATGGCATCCTTTTTGAGCACCATGATTACAAAACCTGTAAAGGGCGTTGGTGAAGTCGGTATTAAAATTGTTAAAAACTCTTTTCTTTCCTTTTTAACGAGTTGCGGAAGCCCCTCGCCCGTGACCAAGCCTATTGACCATATTCCTTTTCTAGGATACTCAACACCCACAACCCGGATGAAAAGTTTTTCTTTCTTGTCCTGATCCAGCAGAAAATCCGTAATCTGCTTGATGTAAGGGTATACGCGGCGAAGGAAGGGAGCGTTCAGAATTAGTTTCTCGATGTACCGCCAAAGTCCCCTTCCGACCACACTTGCAAGGATCCAGCCAATGATACAGACTATTACCAGAGCAATGATAAAACCGGCGATCTGTCCCCAGCCATAGACCCAGAATTTCGCCCAGACCTGTCTTACGCCTTCGTCGGCCCAGTTAAGCCCCTTGGCTTTAAGCGTTAGCCAAACGAGGGACCAGTTGATGTAAACGCTGATATTCTCCTGGATAAACTTATAGCCCCAAATGAATATCCAGATTGTCAGTATGGTCGGCAGCAGCACCGCCAAACCACGCAAGAAGTAGCTTTTGAACCAACCAGTCGTGCGCATATCTAAAACAACAATCCTTTGCTGTTGATAACTTTCAAAAGGACTGCTCTAATTTACCTAAAAACCGCCACTTATGACAAAATTACGTGCCTTTGACAGACAAGACAGCTTACTTGAGTTGCTGGTCATAGTCAACAGAAAAGTCCTTTGGTAAATGAGCCCCAAACAAGTGTATTACCACCCCCGGCAGCGAGCCAAACAACCATAAAGCACGGTGTACCAAAGCCAGGGCTTGTGCCTGGTCCCTTTCAGCGGCCACCCCGGCAAAAAGCAAAATCAAAACCCCCTCCCAGATACCCAATCCGCCTACGCTGATAGGCAGAGCTCCGATTATCCAAGACACCGGGAAAAACACAAAATAATACTTGGCCGGGCACTGGATACCTAAGTCCTTACCAACTAGCCACATTGCAATGATAACAGCACTTTGAGATAGAAAAGTCAAAACGAGCGCGAAAACAAGCGCGATTTTGTGCCGGCAATAGACAACCATAGCCTTGCGAACTCTCCCGATAAGAGCCAAACCTTTATTCCAAAAGAACTTAAACGCTCCAAAAATTAAAGCTCTTGCCCTGCTGTTGAGAGCAACGCCACCTAACACCACAGCAATAACCAGCACAACCAAAGCGGGAATCCACCAGTATTTAGCCAGCTTATCCAACAGGCCAAACTCCAGAAACAATTGCCCAGCTCCTTGTTGCCCTTCAACCGGTATCAGCCAATAGCATACAGCAGCCATCAATATCATTCCGCTTATGCCGACGAACCTGTCCACAAAAACGCTAAGGGCAGCTT
>JASFHM010000009.1:0-10171 GCA_050123215.1 Phycisphaerales bacterium
CGGCTTTATCGCCGGTGATGATGGACAGGACATCTTTGTCCATTACGCCAATATCTCAGGAGAGGGATACCGGACGCTCGAGGAAGGCCAAGCTGTTACATTTGATATTGTTGAGGGAGAAAAAGGTCTAAGGGCCGAGAATGTTGTTCCTCAAGCAAGCGAGCCTGCTCCAAAGAGTTAACAACGATTTTGACGCCCGGCCATAGTTCCGAACACAACAGGCAATGTGACTGTCAAGATGGTGGGAAAAGTAGTGCACCCTTGTTGGAACGCAGGGATGTGCTTTCAGCAGTAAATGCCTACTGTGATAATCATACACCAAATCTGCCAACAAAGTTTTAACTTGCACTATCCAGTCGTATCTGCTATTTATTGCTGGTGTTTGGTATATGAGAAAGGGTGATTTTAGTGTGATAAAATGACCGACTCGGAGGTTCATCCTGGATTAAGTTGTAGTGTTCTTGTTCTAAATAAGCACTACATGGCAATCCGTATTATCTCTGCCAAGCGTGCTTTTTCACTGTTATTCCGAGACATAGCTGAAGTCATATCACTTGAGAAGGATAATTATGCTAATTACGATTTCCAATCCTGGTGTGATGTCAGCCGCTTTAAACGTCAGTTTGAGCCGGACGGCCATGATTGGGTAGCCACCATTAATTTTCACATTGCTGTGCCTCGTATCATAAGGCTCTTATTCTATGACCGGCTTCCCCGCAGTGAGGTCAAATTCAACCGCAGAAATATCTTTGCCCGCGACCACAATAGCTGCCAATACTGCGGCAAACATTATCCCACCAGCGAACTATCACTTGACCATATTATCCCACGAAGTATGGGCGGCAAATCAAGCTGGGGAAACATTGTTTGCGCATGTACCCGTTGTAACGTTAAGAAAGGTGGCCGAACTCCCAAACAGGCACACATGACACTTGTCAAAAAACCCGTCAAGCCCAAACGCAATCCACTTCTTCATGTTCATCTCGGTCATCAGCGATACCGAAGCTGGAAACAATTCCTCGACCATGCTTACTGGTCCGTGGAGCTTAAGTAGCCCCCTCTGAGATTAATTCGACCATCAAAAATATAAATGAGTTCAAATTCTGTTTTAATTTTACTCTTAAATAACAGTCGTTCTTCAATATAATAAGCCCCACAGATTAGTTTAAGGTAATTATATCGCAGGAGAATAGAACATGGCAACGTCATTACCTGTATCGCTGTTAGCCGAAAGCAGTATTTGGGACAAAACCATTAACTACACGATGGTCCCCGGAAATCCCCTCTGGCGGTTCGCTCTAATTCTGATAGTTCTGCTGATAACTTTCATAGCCGGACGAGTCATTCAGTTTATCATTGAAGGTTATGCCGCCCGCCGCGAACAGAAACATGAAGAAAACATTCTGAGTCTGACTCTTAAATGTCTGGCCAAGCCGATATCAGTCGCTGTTTTTGCCGCCGGCTTGCATCTTTCCAGGCTTTGTCTGGTCTTCGATAATGTCCAGACTGTCGACGTTGTCGAGGGCATCAGTGAGGTTGTAAATAAGGGCTGGGCACAAATCGCCAAAACCGTCGCCGCACTGGCAGTAGCCTACGCTATTTATCGCATGGTTGATGTAATCGAACACTATCTCATTCGATGGACCAGTAAGACCCATACCAAGCTTGACGATATGCTTGTACCGGTCGTTCGCAAATCGCTGCGCATTACAATAGCTATTGTCGCAGCTATTTTCATCGTCGACAATATCCTCCAGCAGAACGTCAAATCCATCCTGCTCGGTGCCGGGGTTGGCGGTATCGCTATCGCTCTTGCGGCTAAAGATACGATTGCCAATTTCTTCGGCTCCGTAACCATCTTCGCGGACCGCCCCTTCCAAATCGATGATATGGTGAAAATCGACGACCACATCGGCCCGGTCGAGGAAGTCGGCTTTAGAAGCACAAAAATCCGTACGCTGCAGGGCCACCTCGTAACCGTCCCCAACAGCATCATCACTAATTCAATCATTGAAAATATAGGCAAGCGCCCCTTTATCAGAAGGACCTCTAATATCACCATTACCTATGACTCGGGATATGCCAAAACTAATCGTGCCGTCGAAATAATAAAAGATGTTCTGGCAAATACACCTGAGGTAAATAAAGACCCCAAGTACCCCCCTCGGATATATTTTAGCGACTTTAATGACTGCTCGCTGAATATCTATATGAGCTACTGGGTCAAACCTGCCGATTACTGGCTGTATCATGAAGTCAACGAGCGGGTGAATCTCGAGATAATGAAACGTTTCGATGACGAAGGCATTGAGTTCGCTTTCCCAACTCAGACGCTGTATCTTAAAAAAGATGAGCAATAAAAAGGCCCCGGCACTATACGATACCGGGGCCTTGCGCCTTAAAGCGAATTATTAATCGCATTGCGTCAGACACGTACCGTCCTTTTCACCTTCACTTAAGCGCGGACACGGCCCCCCAAACTTCGTTTCCTCAAATATTGTCTGTTCGTCCTCGCTTAATTCACCATTTTCAACAATATAAGGTGTGATGAAAACCACCACTTCGCTAAATAAGGTCTCTTCAGCTTTAAACTTGAACAGATTCCCTACGATGGGGATATCACCCAAAAGCGGAACCTTATTTTCCTGGTCGGTCACCTCTTTCTTACGAAGGCCGCCCAGTACCATAGTCTGACTGCTTTTGAGCAGCAGTGTGGATTCGGCAGCGCGCTTGTCCACCTGCGGCTGGGTATAAGTAGTACCACTAAGATTACCTAACGTCACATTCCCGGCCTGAACACTGAACTCCGGCAATACATGCAGCCGAACCATTTCACCCCTGGTGATGTGTGGTGTAACTAATAATGTAACTCCAACTTCTCGGAAGCTCACTGTGCCGATACTCCCACCTCCGGAAGATTCTGTCAGTTCCTGATATGGTATTTCCCTTATAATTTTGATAGTTGCTTTTTCATTATCAAGCACCATTACCCGCGGATTTGCTAATAGCTTAGCATTGATTACTTCTTTCTGCGCCCTGATTGCCATATCAATATCAATGGCGGAATTCAGCCAGCCAATCCTAAACAGACCTGTGGTACTATCAGACTGTGTAACTGTCCCGTCAAATACGCTTGTCATAAACGAATCTATGTGTCCTGCTGTCGGATTCGGACCGGTAGTACCAACTCCTCCCGTTGTATCGTAAGTTGTATTTCGCCCGGCGGACCATTCCACACCCAAATCCAAATGGTCGGTGCAGGTAACATCATAAATTCTTGCCTCGACCAGAACCTGAGGGGTTATACGGTCAATCTCGGTAATGAATGTATCTATGGCTTTAATCTTACTTTCGGTATCGGTAACAATAATATTGCTCGTACCGACATTGGCACTAATCGAGCCGCGGTTTGATATGAACTTCCTTAGCGCTGTCTCAACTTCTTCTACATCGGCGTACGTGATGCGGTATATTCTGCTGGTCAGCACCTCTGCACGCTCCGTGAGCTCGGCCATCGGCGCTATTCGTATCATATTCTTTGTGGTAACATATCCGTACCCATGGGCCGCCAGAATATTGGTCAAAGCCTCGGACAGCGGGACATCGGTCAGTCTGGTGGTAACCTCACCGACAACCTTAGGGCTTTTAACAATATCCACATCAGCCTGCTCTGCCATTAAACGGATGACATCGTCAATCGGCGTACCTCTAAAATCGATGCTTATCCTTTTCTGCATCCTCTGCTCAAGTGTGGTAAGAACTTCCACCTCTTCCGTCGGTGACGTATCCTCTTCCGCAAGAGCAATCCCGGAAACTGCGGTGATGCTCACTACTAATAATAGCATTAACCACTTTTCTGCCAAACCTTTCATAACTGCTCCTTTCAGATAATCTTATTTCAAGTGACGGCCGTAATATCTTGTACGGTCCGATTTAATACTGAACCTTTTGAGTCCATCTTTCACCGTCTTTTTCGAATTCAATACTGTCTCTATTAATATTGAGTACCTTCGCACCGAAAACGGTATCACCCTCAGAAACAATTTGAGTTCCGACCACCGCTGTTGGATTATCGCTGCTGTAAACAATTCCTCTTACCTGCAAATTCCCTGTCATGCCAGCGCTGGCGGTTGAACCTATCGGTATCCGGGTCATTGGGTCCCTCAGATTAGTAGGGTACGGCTCTGGTACCTTCCAATCTATTTCATTTTTTATACTTGCCGCTACCGTTGTGGCCCCGGCAGCTTGAGGGCTACCCCCACCGCCTGAAGGCTTAATTAACAGTCGGCCAAAAATAAATATTACGGCGACGAATAGTACCGGCACCAACGTTACCATTACCATATGCTTGGACTGACTAACTCCCTCTGCAGGAGTAAACACCTTCGCCTTGAAATTATCCCAAAGCGGTCCAAGCTGCTCTGTCAAGCCACTTTTGAACGGTTTGCGAATGCTGACCGGCTCAGGACTCGGTTTAGGCTGGACTACTTCCGGCGCCGATCGTGATGGCAGCGACACTGTTGGTTCCTGTGCTCGAGGCGGTGGTACGCTCGGCCGAGGCGGTATATGACCCGCACTGCGGTCTACTGTTGCCGTAGTAGCGGGATTTTCCTCGTCCTTATGATTCGGCAGCGGTACACCGTCGAATATCGCCGAGATCTCCTTGTGCAATCCCGTCTTTCGCTTTGCCATTGAGTATCTCCTGTGCTAGATTTATGTATTCCGATGCGGCTTTGCTGTTCGGGGCGTACGACAAAACTGATTCGCCCGCACCCGGAGCTTCAGCCAATCTTACCGTTCGGTGAATCACAGTATTGAAAACCAGATCACCGAAATAATTTCTCATTTGTTGCTGGACCTGCCTGCTCAGTGTAGTTCTGCTTTCAACAAAGGTTAGAAGCACACCCAGTATTTTTAAGTTATTATTGAACCGCTCCTGAACAATATCAATCGTCTCAAGTAACTGTTTTAATCCCTCCAAGGCATAATAATGCGTCTGAACAGGTATTATCACATCCGTACTGGCCACCAGCGCGTTCAGGGTCATCAAACTCAACGACGGAGAGCAGTCAATCACACAAATATCATAATTGCCGTTCAAGCAGTTTAATTTCTGGCTTAACACATGCTCGCGCCCATACATTGACACTAAGTCATACTCTACACCGCTCAGCAGAATGTTGTTGGGAGCAAGATTAAGATTCTCCACATTTGTACTCACAATCACTCTTGAGACAGGTACCTGCGGATTGGTTAGAGCATCATAGATGGTTTTGTCAAAACCTTCCGGATTGTGCCCCAGACCGAGCGTAGAGTGAGCCTGCGGGTCAAAATCAATCAATAGAACCCGACGGCCCAGCTTGGCGAAAGCTACCGAAAGATTCACCGCAGTGGTGGTCTTGCCACAGCCCCCTTTTTGATTAGCTATGGCAATAGTTCTCATATTTGCACCGTCGTTTCATTTTTTTAGAAATATATATTTACTTAACTATCCTGTCGTTTCTCAACAAAAACCGACAGGCCCATGTTTATATCGTTTTCAATTTCACTGCTGCTACCACGCCTTATTTTGAACCAATCAACAAAAACCACGGGACTGTGACGCTCCAGAGAATTAAGAAAGCTCGCAAACTGATTAAAGTTGCTATTGAAACTTATATCAATTCGATTCTCCGCGATATGTTCGCATTGAGGTATGTCCATAGCCTCACGACTGTCTTTACTTTTGATACTGAAAGAAGAAACTCTTGTCTCGTTAGCAATCTTGCTTATATCGAAGGTCAAATTAGCAGAGCCTTCTGCGTCGGTTACGAATTTCCTCAATTTGTTCCTATCTTCCTCAAGTTCTTTCTTCAATCGTATTTTTGCACTTTCTGTTGATGAAGCGAGCATTGTTTGGTATTCCTGCTTTTTTTCAGCAAGCTGTCTCTGCATCTTATCTTCGCTCCGTTTTTGCGGTTTGAGTATGAGCATATATGCAAAGATGAACAACACTAAACAGCCTGCCCACACTAAAGCAGTCGTAGTCAAATATTTTTTGTGTACTCTATCCATATCACGCACATCTAAATCTGGGGTTTGAAAATGCACTTCATCTCGTAAGAGATGACCTCACGGCCGTCATCCATATTTACTTCCTGCGAAACAATGATATCCTCAAGCTTCGAGCTAAGTTCGTCTGAACTTCTCAACTTGTCACGGAAGTCACGCACTTGCTTATCCGAAGTACTGCCGGCGCTGCCGCCGAGACTTAACCTCAGTGTCCTGGCAGGCACAGATATTTCTTTTTCTTCGCCTGGTTTCTTGTAATTCGGAACTTTTACCCTTGCGTTACGTTGTTCCACTGAAATTCCGGTCAAAACAAGTGAGTCAGGCATATTCCGAACAAGTGTAACCAGAATATCTGTCCACTGAGTATGCCTGTTAATGGCTCCGGAAGCCTCCGTCGTGTACTTTCTGATACGTTGCTTTTCTGCGACGTATGATCTTTGAACAGCCAATGAATCGGAAAGTTCGTCTATTTTCTTCTGATAACTGGACACTTCCTTTTTCTGCACTGATACAGCTATCCTGTCGCTCAAATATACGCCGAACATAATGATTACAACAAGAACAGGAACCGCAGCTGCAATCGCAGCAACGATTACTTTTTCCGGCCTACTCTTTTCCGGAATACCCTGGCCCTTGAGCAAATCGATAGTAAACATTTTAGACCGACCTCATAGCAAGACCCGCGGCCACAGCCATTTCATAGCCGTTCTCTTGCAGAAAAGACTTTACGGTATCACTCGTTTCAGACTCTATCTTCTCAAGAGGATTCCAAAGAACGGCATGTGCTGGCAACCGCCGGTCTAATATATCTACAAATCCCCTCGCGCGAGCAAATCCACCACAAACTAAAACCTTATCAACATAGTATGATTTCTTCTGCGCAGTGTAATAGCGAATCGTACCTGTGATATCATCAATCAATGGGTCACATGCGGCCTCCATACAGCTCTCTAAAAGAGCCGACTGCTGCGAATCCCCCTGCTCTGAAAACATAGCTCGCGATACCTTCTCTACCGACATTTGTGTTTGTTCGGCAATTTTTCTGGTAATGCTGCTGCCTGCGTGAGAAGTGTCGCGGACAAATGGTATTGAACCCTCACCTACTATCACCAAAGTCGTATACGAATTGCCTACATTCATAATAGCTGTGGCTTTACCTGACTCATATCCTTCACAGGTTTCGAGACAATTGGAAAGCGCCAAGCCGTCTATATCTATTAACACAGGACTTAATGCAGCCTCTTTAACAAGCTTTTCTTTTCGTCTAACCAGCTTATTCGTAGCTGCAACCAGCACGCCCCTGATTGATTCTTTGCCGTTAGGCAGCAACTGATAATCCACCACGCTCTCTGCCACATTAAACGGACAAACCTGCTCAGCTTCCAACTGGACTGCACCGGCAATTTCTTCCATCGGTAAAACGGGAAATTTGAAATCTCTGACAGCCACCTCCGGTCCACTAACACCACAGACGGCAAAACGGCTTTGAACACCAGATTTTTTAAAGCACTCGACGACCGCTTTGACGGCTTGGACATTCTGGCTATGCCCGCTACCACCATTCGTATTTTCAATATCGGCCTTACCTGCCGCTACCACCTTGAATGCGCCATTGTTCTGTTTCAGTTGCACTATCTTTACCGACGACGAACCAACATCCAGGCCGATTACCTCAAGCTCTGCCGCTTTGACAAATTTCTTCAAGTCCAAAGTTCTAAACCTCTAAACCCAGTTTCAGCATCCACCCGAACTTATCTGCGCTTGCGCAGTACTTACACACTCTGACTACCCAGAGGTTTTTATCGTCTTAAAAAAAAGGGAGCTTACGCAGAAAACGCCGAATATGAGCAAAGAAAATCGCACTATAGTACAGAACAACTTAGTCCTATAATAACACAGGCTGTTTAGTCCTATAGTTGATTAAATAAAAAATAAGGATGTGCTTTTTAGAAATGTTTAGCTCTACAGCCGATAATCATGCCAGCCGGCAGGCGCCGGGATGTATTTGCCTTTAAGCCAAAAATCGCTCGGCAAAATACCCTCAAGCAACCTCATATCCATATAGTATTGCTTGAGGTAACCGTCATAACCTATAAGACCTACTACACCACGAATAGCTTCAGAAAGGGTTCCCCGCACAATAAGTTTATCTTGCGAGCCTCCATCTTGCTTTCTTCCGCCATAAGAGCCTCGCTGAACATTTTCAGCCCCCCAGCCGCCGCCGCCAACAGTTATTGCAGCTTCCAAAATGGTGGCGTCCGGCAGATGTCGCTTATGAGAATCTGCAGGCTCTCCCCAATCTGCCCTTGCTACAGGAACATAATCAAAACCGAACGGCTCGTACGGTTCACCATCAACATAGTAATAATCACTCATGCCTGGGTCCACAACCCTTACTACCCCCTGTGCTATCAAGCCCAGAATATTCGGATTGCCCCTGGCCGGCATTCCATTAATTTCCCGCTCACCGTCAACTACGACGGAATCAGCAATCCAGATGTTACCTGTAGCCACGACAGTCATTTTTCCTTTAAGAAGTTGGTCCCCGCTATGCGCTGTCAAATCGCCGCCGACGATAACATTACCATCGACAAATATCTGGCCGCCCGGCGCTGATTCAACACCACCATAAGACTGGGTTACATAAGTGTCTTCTATTTTGTAGGTCTTCCTATCACCGAGAATCTCAGCATCATCCCTTATCACATGATACGAGTAGATAGGATACCGTTCGTATTCACTGCCTCCGCTGCCGGGCTTAATCCTGTAATCCCATGTCCTGCTATCGTAACTCTGCTGAAAACCTCTAACCGTACAGTTATTCGTCACTCTGACCATACCTACGCCACTCTCAACGAAAAACTCAAGCTGGATTGCCCGTCGAGGATTCTTCACACCGGCTGTAACAGTCGGTTTTAATTTGAATGTGGTTTTCGTACTGCTCTTTAGACGTTCCACCTTTTTGGTTACACTGACCTCATCAGTTATTCTACTGTCCGGCTGATTAAAATAGATACCTTCATCGTTGAATAAGCCGATTACGTCATCATACTTGTCAGAACCGCCGGAAGTTTCTCGTGACTCACCCATCTCAACAGGGTCTAAAAACTTGGGGCTACCGCTTATATAGATGTCTTTGTAGTCCGGGTTGTCGTTAAGCCTGTTGATATGTATGGGGATGTTTAATATCTCTCCATCGGCATAATGGACCGGCTCTGTTGCAGTAGATGAACTTGGGACTCGGCACATACCCATGTCCCAGCCGCTAACTGCCTGAATAACGTAAACCTCAACGCCCTGGTCGAACAAACCGCAATGTCCCTGCGATAAAATTTGGTAAACCGGACGCGATTCCACAAATGAAGCGAAAGATATCTTATAATCACAGGTGCTGTCCGTGAAGCTAAGCTCGCCTGTGGGGTCAAAATTAGGGTCATTAAGCGCTGAAAGCATATCCGGCTGCTGGCACATTCGGAAAATAGCCGCCTCATACCCAGCCTCAGCAGCCAACATCGCTTTCGCTTCACTCTTCATGACAATCGCCCGGTGTCTCACCCCGTAAGAAACTGTCAATAATCCCAAACCCAGCGCAACCAGAATCACTACAGCAACAATAACAAGAACCAGTGCCGAAGCCCGTTTTTTTCGTTTATTGTTTTTCATATCGCCCCAAAGATTAGCGAGGCCAGATATTCCGCATCAGAGTAGCGGTCATCACCCGAACTGTCTCATCCGGGTCATCCTCATCCTGCAACGTGACGTTTATCCTGACACAACCCTGGCCAAATTCGCTTATTGTAGTGTGATTAAATGCTCCGTTTGGATCCGGCACTACGCTATCTGCAAGTATCGTTGTAGTTATATCAGTAGCATTTTTCGTCCCTGAACCACCGGGAACCGCCCCCGGTGGAACCGGCCCATAGTCAACTTTCAGCTTCTTATCACCATCGATATAAAAAAATGCGTAGTTGGTACCTGTATTGGTCACATCAAGTATCGCCGATGTTGGTCCGGATTCAGACCAATACCGAAATTCCACCGCATCACCGTAAACTACCTGGCTTGAGCCGTCTTGTGGATTTGAAGGGATGTAACTACCCACAGCCTCATTGTACAGCGT
>JASFHM010000010.1:0-9963 GCA_050123215.1 Phycisphaerales bacterium
AGCAGCTTAGCCAGTTAAAAGCTGAATCCGAGGAGCAAGTTGCTGATATTAACGAGAAACTTCGCGGTGAGTTGGCTGCTTCAGAGCAGAAGCTGGCTGATTCACAAGAGCAAATAGAGCAGTATGAAAAACAATTGGCGCAGATTAAAGGAGAATGTCAGGAGTCTTTAACCGGGGCTGACCGGGCTGTACAGCAACAAATCGATGAGTTAAGAACCCAACTGCAGCAAAGCCAGACTCAACACGCCAATGAAATTGAGAAATTGAAAGACGAGTCTCAAACAAATCTGGAGCAAGTCGAAACCCGGATGCAAAACTCACTTGAGCAGGCCGAAGAACAATTACGACAGTACCAGCAGAAAATCGATGAGTTGCAACAAAAGCTTAGCGATGCACAAAGTGAGATGGAATCGCAAAAACAAGCTTATAATCAAATGCAGCAGGAATTATCGACCGAACAAAAAGCTCGAATCGAGATTGTAGAAATAGCCAGACGCCGGGCGGACGAACGAGATGAGGTTGTCGCACAGTTAGCTGAGCTAAAAGAGGCTCAGGTTATAAAACCTGCTGAGCAACCTGTAGTACAAACCGGTTCGTGTGATTGTTGTGGTGCTGATAATATTTCCCTGGATGAGCTTACCAAAATCGATTCGGGTCACCTTTTCTGCAGTAGTTGTCTTGCCGAGCTCCGCGGTGACTGATGTGGATAAATCAACGGGGCTTAAAACTTTATGTGACATAGTACGGCAAGGGCCCAAAGCAAATCTTTTTTGGGTATGACTTTGGTTTCATAGTGCTCATTGATAGGTATCAGATGAACCGTGTCATCGGTTTCTCTTATCAGCTTGCAGGCTACACCTATTTGATTTAGTACCTTTGCTATTGCTATCTGGCCGGGACGAGCCGGCTGTGAGGGGCTTGCTATAATAATATCGCCGTCGTTTATCCTCGGTGACATACTATCGCCGTCTATGTGCAAAGCAAAACTGTCCGGGAAAGCGCGATAAATTTCAGCAGCTTCGATAAACTCAACCAGTTCCTGTCCATCTTCACCTCGAATACGAATCAGAGTTGCCGCAGCATTTCTCAAGTCTTGTGATAAATTCTGTGCCTGAAGGTCCACAGATAAATCTCCGGATTCTCTACGCGAGATTTCTTTGCCGAGATACTTTTTCACCAAATCATCGAGCTCAGTAATCGCTGATGCCGGCTCGGTCATGGAAATTTCCGGCCAGAAATGTACCATTCCAGCCGCGGTTCTTCCCAGGACGGGAATCCAGTCGGGTCTTGCAGCTTGATGAGTAGATAGGGCCTCCGGTTGCGATTGCCTCTCAAGTCCTTTTTTCTCGGCCAGAATTTCGATAAATGTCGAAATTGGCTCAGCTAAATCTGGATGCTCTGACAGCAGTCTGCTTAGGTGCTCCAGCAAAGCGGCGTTGGGACTGCCGTACTGCGTTTTTGCCTTGCTGGAACCGCTAGAGCCGGTCAGAAGCCAGTGTAAGTCAGCTCCGGCCACTTCTGAGATACGCAAAAGTGTTTCTATCGGTGGAATTCTATTATTCTCGTAATAGCTGTATGTAGAAGGACTTATGCCGATGGCCTTAGCAAATTTGGTCTTGCCGCGTGGGCCGGCATATTGCTCGCGGAGCCGTTGAATTCGCCTGATTATCGCATTTGTGTCAAGTTGACTCATTATTTTTCGTATTTGCGAAATTTTCAGTTGACATTATTCGTGTTTGCGTTATATTTGCAGTAGTTTTTTGTTCTTACGAAGAACATTATACGAGATTGCGATATTTGTCAATAAGGAGCTGTTGAATAATGACACAGGAAGAACCGGCGAAAGAATCGGGTAACCACATCTCTAATGATTCGGACGATGTCGAAAATCAGGAATTGGGCGACTGGAGCGGAAGAAAAAGGCTGCGTATTAGAGAATGTATGGATAATCTACTGGTTCTGAACAAGATACAAGGCTCATTGCTTTCACAGATGAACAAGGAATTACAGTAGTGCTACGCTGCGGAGCAGTTATTTAAATCGTTGTATAGCAGGGCCGCAGCGGTATACACTCAGTCAAGCTTCGGTGCTATTGTCGCGAACGTAAAGGAACCAATAAACTATACCGACAAAAATCGCTCCTCCTACGATATTGCCGATAGTTACCGAAATCAAATTTTGAGTCCACATCGAAGTCCAGTTCAATTGTGACAACTGTTCTGCGGATATGCCTGAAGCTGCAACGGCCTTTTCGAAATTTTTGGCGAAGATTCCAGCGGGGATGAAATACATATTTGCAACGCAGTGCTCGAATCCCGAACTGACAAAGGCCATGATAGGGAAGAATATAGCCAGGATTTTACCTGCGATATCTTTGGCTGCTATTGCCATCATTACCGCAAGACAAACAAGAAAATTGCAGCCGATGCCTCTAATGAAATATGCGAAGTTATGGCTGTATGTGCCGGATTCCGCTGTTACCTTACTGTATGCAATACTTATAGCTGTACCACCGACGTTTCCATCAAGAAGTCCCGAGGTTGAAGCTATCATCCACGCCAATATAATAGAGCCGGCTAAATTCGCCACGTAAACCGGAATCCAGTTTCTAAATAATCCGCCGAAACCGAGTTTGCCGTGGCAAAGCGCGATAGTCATAAGGTTGTTACCGGTAAAAAGTTCGGAACCGGGGATTATCACAAGCATTAGTCCGACACTGAAGACCGCGCCAACTAAAAACTTTTTCAATCCCCAAAGCGCAGGTTCTCCTGCTATGGTCCAGCCGGTGGCTACAGTCGTTGCAAGATGAGCGGCAAAACCGATGAAAACTCCGGCCAGGATACCCAGCAGGAGCATTTTTTCGATTGGAATTTGTGATTTTTTCTGTCCAACTTTGACAAAGGACTGTGCGAGTTGTGCAGGTGTCAGAAAGTTTTGTTCAGCCATTTATTTTCATACCGTTTTTAATTTTTTAACTCACCAAGTTTACTGTTATCTGTCCAGTCTATGAATAGATATGAGCTTCGGCAAGGGTCAGGACCGTAGTTTATGTGCCGCAGAAGGGCATAATAGCAGGATTGTGCAAAAAAACGGTCCTGTAGTTATAACGGTTTTTGGGGATTTGATTGATAATGATTATGCAGCGTATTGTCGTTAGTTGCCTCATTATTTTGGGGTGTATATTACAAACAGGCCGCTGCCAAACGGCGAGCATGGATTGTTTGAAGGTTGATTATTCTTGCGAGGAAGCAGAGAAAGGTTTGAAAGGTAGAAGTATGAGCTTGGACCCGACGAAACTGAAAGACTGGCAGATAGCCGAAGCGGCTGAAGAGAAGATGAAGCCAATTAAGAAACTGGCCGAGGAGCTTGGCCTTAACGGTGAGGAATTTTTACCGTATGGATACAAACTTGGAAAAGTCGATTTTCTGAAAGTGCTCGAGAGAGTTAAGAATGTTCCTCAGGGCAAGTATATTGATGTCACCGCCATAACTCCTACGCCTCTTGGCGAAGGAAAAACAACGACCGCAATCGGTTTGATTCAGGGATTAGGCAAGCTGAACAAACGTGTAGTCGGCGCAATCAGACAACCCAGCGGCGGCCCCACATTTAATATTAAAGGCTCCGCTGCGGGCGGGGGTCTGGCTCAGTGTATACCGCTGGCTCCGTTTTCACTCGGTTTGACCGGCGATATAGATTCGATTACAAATGCGCATAACCTGGCTATGGTCGCACTTACCGCAAGGATGCAGCACGAGCGTAACTACGATGATGAGAAGTTAGCTAAAAGAAATCTGAAGAGACTTGATATCGACCCTAAGCGGGTGCATATGAAATGGGTAATAGATTTTTGCGCACAGGCGCTGCGAAACATCGAAATCGGTAAGGGCGGCAAGATGGACGGCTATTCCATGGAATCCGGTTTCGCTATAACAGTATCAAGCGAAGTAATGGCGATACTCTCAGTAGCTCGTGACTTAAAAGATTTGCGCGAACGTATGAGCCGTATTGTTGTAGCGCACGACAAAAAAAGCAATGAGATAACAACTGCCGATTTGGAAGTAGACGGCGCGATGACAGCGTGGATGGTCGATGCGATTAATCCTAATCTTTTACAAACTATCGAGGGCCAGCCGGTATTTGTGCATGCCGGACCTTTTGCCAATATCGCCATAGGTCAGAGCTCGATTATTGCCGACAGGCTCGGAACCAAGCTCGGTGATTATCACGTTACCGAAAGCGGCTTTGGTGCGGATATCGGTTTTGAGAAATTCTGGAATCTCAAGTGTCGAATGTCCGGCCTTGTGCCGCATGCTGTAGTGATAGTCGCCACGATTCGCGCTCTTAAGATGCACGGCGGCGGCCCTGTGGTAAAGCCCGGTATCCCGCTTGCCAAGGAATACACCGAAGAAAATCTGGAATTAGTTGAAAAGGGCTGCGAGAACCTTATTGCCCACATCGAGACGGTGAAAAAAAGTGGTGTTAAACCGGTGGTTTGTATCAACGGCTTTCACACTGATACAAAGGCTGAAATCGAGCTGGTGCGTAAAATTGCAGAGCAAAATGGGGCCTTAGCCGCAGTCTCACAGCACTGGCTGAAGGGCGGAGATGGTGCTGTCGAGCTGGCTGAAGCTGTAGTAGAGGCCTGTGAACAGAAGAACGGCTTCAAATTCCTGTATGATTTGGACACACCGCTGCGAAAAAGAGTCGAGCTTATCGCAAAAGAAGTTTACGGAGCGGACGGTGTTACATATACTGACGAGGCCTTGGAAAAGGCCAAAATTTTAGAAGCAGACCCGCAGGTGAATGAGTTGGGTACCTGTATGGTGAAGACTCACTTGAGCCTTTCGCACGACCCCGACTTAAAAGGGCGTCCGAGGGGCTGGCAGCTGCCAGTACGTGACATTCTACTTTACAGAGGAGCCGGCTTTGTCGTTCCAGTCGCGGGCGATATTAAACTGCTGCCCGGTACGGGTTCGGACCCTGCATTTCGGCGTATTGATGTTGATGTGGAGACCGGAAAAGTACAAGGCTTATTTTAATCAACGTGAGTCGATACCGATTTTGGCTCATGTTGGGAGCATGACGGATGGTTGAACAACAGGGGCCAAAACGAGTTCTGGTTTTAGGAGCTGGTATCGCCGGCTGCGCGGCGGCTCAGCGTCTTGCTGATGCCGGGTGTGAGGTACACCTTATAGAAAGGCAAAGCCGAATCGGCGGTCACGCCGCCCGAATGGGCTGCAAGGCAACGGATGTATGCTTGCGGTGCAATGTTTGCGTGGCCGATGAGTTTTTCAGGAAACTGAACGATACCGGCAATATTCAAATCCATACCGATACCGAACTGACAAGTCTTGAGGCGGGGCAAGAAAACAGCCGTTACCGCGCTGTGCTGAATCATAAACCTGACGATGCCCAAAGTGAGGTTGATATTGACAGCGTGATAGTAGCGACCGGCCATGACCCGTACGATGCTTCAGTCGATGCTTCATGGGGATATGGACGTGGCTCTAACATCATCGACGGCGTCGAAGCGGAAAAGCAGTTAGCCGAGCATAATGAACTCATTCGTCCGTCGGACGGCCAAATGCCGAAGCGTCTTGCTTTTGTGCAGTGCGTTGGCTCACGCAGTGACCGGACCCATCGCAGACCTGAAGAGAGCAATTACTGCTCAGCCGTTTGTTGTTCGTATGCGTTGCGCATAGCCCAGTTGGCAAAATACCTCAAACAAGACTGCGACGTCACTATCTTTTACATGGATATCCAGAACTTTGGTAAAGGCTTCAATGAATTTTACAAACAGTGCCGCGACAGCATGTCATTCATTCGCTCCCGGCCATATGAAGTCAATCAGAATGAAAACGGTACGGTGACGGTCAGTTATGCCGCCGAATCGGCAATGGCTCAGAGCGAGACTCAACTGTGTAAAAAAGATTTTGATATGGTAGTTTTGTCTGTCGGGATTCGGCCGAGAACGGATTCCGCAAGCGTTTCAGATGTTTTATCGATAGCGACTGATGAGTATGGTTTTTTCGGCCTAAAAAGTGCTTCTGCCATCTCGGATTTACAGCATAAAGGTGTTTATGCCATCGGAACCTGTGAAGGACCGAAGGATATTAAGGATTCTATCACACAGGCCGAAGCCGTCAGTGCAATGATATTGGGTGACTGCGGAACTATCCAGAACACAAAGAGTACGGTTCACAAGACCAATGATGCAGATACGATTGAATATAAAAGGGTTCTTGTTAATCAGGACGTTTTAGTTATTGGCGGTGGCGTAGCTGCCATGCAGACCGCGATTGGACTTTCACGATTAGGTCATAATGTCACTTTGGTTTGCAGTGAACAGGACATAGGCGGAGCGGCAGCCAATAATCCGCAGCTTTATGGATACATCGGTGGCGACCTTGCAGAGTCCGAGGCTTTCGTTCGAACGTGTGTTAGCGAACTTATCGATAAGGTTACGAATGACAGCCGAATCAATATTAAAAGTAATGTTGAGCTTCAGTCCGTTGAAGGCGAGCTTGGAAATTTCCGTTTCGAAGTCGGCTCAAACGGTAGTGCCGAAGATATTGCTGCCGGGGCGATTGTTCTGGCAGTCGGTGCCGGCAATAGAAAATCACCTTTGAGTGAACTTATTAATAAAGGCAGGCGCGTTCCGAGAAATATTGCGATAGTGATGGATTTGCTCGCCGAGCAGACCAGAGCTGTATGTGCGGAGGTTCTTTCGGCGGCTGAGCTTCTGGTTAAGCAATACGGTGCTGAAGTAAAACTTTACTGCAATAATCTACGGGTAGCCGCGCATGGGTTAGAAGCCCAGTACAAAAGAGCAAGGCAGGCCGGTGTGGTAATTATTAAATGCAATAAACCTCCGGTTATTGCAGATCGCGGTTACAATAAAACCGTGACTGTTGAAGATGAGCCCGCGGGCTGCGAGCTTACAGAAGAATTTGATTTGGTGGTTATAGCTGATGCTGTTTCAGTGAACGGTCAAAAGACGCTAAGTAAATTCAAATATCTAAAGGCTGGCCCCGAAAGTGCTCTTCAGGTTGACAATGTCTGGGCATTGCCCGTTGCAAGTAATATCGACGGCATATTTGTTGTCGGGGGCGCTAAGGGCAACAGCGAATTGAGAGAAGCCCAGGCCGATGGATTGGCAGCTGCGTATGAGATCCACGAACTTTTGAAGGATAGCCAAATTGAAATTCCGTTAGACGCTGCGGTAGTTGATGCGGACAAATGTGTACTGTGTTTGACATGTCTTCGCAGCTGTCCGCATGGCGCGATTTCAATTGATACTGAAAATGAAACTGCGAAAATATCAGAGATCAGCTGCCGTCGCTGTGGAATATGTGTAGTGCAGTGCCCGGCGGGGGCCATTGAGCTGCCGCGATACACAACAGAACAAATAGCCGCCGAAGCAGGCGATGAACCAAAGGTCACGGTTTTTGCGTGTGAGAACTCTGTGTATCCTTTGGCTAATGCAGTTGGTGGTTGTAAGGACAATGTGACACTGATAAAAGTTCCATGTGCGGGAAAGGTTGACCCGAAAGAGGTTTTGAGAGAATTGCAATGCGGCGCTGATAAGGTAAAAATATTCGCCTGTCATAAGGAAAACTGTAAATACATAAACGGTTCCGGTTACGCGGCAAAAAGAATTGCTTATATTAAAAGTATGCTCGAAAGAGCAGGCCTTGATGCGAATAAAGTGACATTCTGTGAGTTAGCCAGTGTGGAACCGGCAAAGTTTTTGAAATGTGTTAAGGAGTGAAGATAAATGACAGCACAGATTATAGATGGTAAACAGGTTGCGGCTGATATGCGAGCCGAACTAAAGGCCGAAGTCGCCAAACTCAAAGAGCAGAATATAGTTCCCGGTCTTGCGGTTGTTCTTGTAGGTGAAGACCCGGCCAGCAAGTCTTATGTTACCGCAAAGGAAAAGGCCTGCGCGGATATCGGGATTTACTCGGATGATAATCGTCTGCCCGCGGAGACCAAAGAAGAGGATTTGCTTGCATTGGTCGATAAGCTGAATAAAGACCCGAAGGTTAATGGTATTTTGGTTCAGCTTCCTTTGCCCAAACATATTAATGAAAGCAAAGTGCTGTTAGCTATTGACCCGGATAAAGACGTTGATGGCTTTCATCCGATGAACGTCGGCAAAATGGTGGTTGGCGAAAAAGGCTTTTTGCCTTGCACGCCGCATGGTGTGATTCAAATGTTGGTGCGAAGCAAGGTTAAACTCGAAGGCGCCGAGGTCGTAGTAGTAGGCAGAAGCAATATCGTGGGCAAGCCCGTGGCCAATATGCTGATTCAAAAGGCCCCTACAGGCAATGCAACCGTTACAGTTTGCCACACACGAACCAAAAACTTGGCTGAGCATGTAAAAAGGGCGGATATTATAATCGCCGCCGCCGGTCGGCCGAATACAATCACTGCTGATATGGTCAAAGACGGAGCGGTGGTTATTGACGTTGGGGTTAACAGGGTTGACGACGCTACGAAAAAGAGAGGTTATAGATTGGTGGGCGATGTCGATTTCGAAGCGGTCAAGGAAAAGGCAAGTCTGATTACGCCGGTCCCCGGCGGAGTGGGGCCGATGACAATAACAATGTTGCTTTACAATACAGTTGAGTCCGCCAAAAGGGCGGCGGGAATTGAAAAATGATAGTGGCAGAACAAAAACCGATTGAGGAAATAAAGGAACTTATTGGGAGCCACAAGCGCATCCTGCTTTTAGGCTGCGGGACATGTGTCACCGTCTGTCTCGCGGGCGGTGAGCGCCAGGTGGCAACGCTTGCCCCGATTCTGCGAATGTCAACAGGAGCCGAGGTTCTGGAAAACACCATCGAGAGACAGTGCGATGCAGAGTTTTTCGACGAGATTAAGGAACAGACAGATTCATGCGATGCGATTTTGTCGATGGCTTGCGGTGTTGGTGTTCAGATGGTAGCCCGTGTTTTTCCGGATAAGCCCGTGTACCCCGCGCTTAATACGGTGTTCTGCGGGACGAACGACGGCGCAGGACAATGGAGCGAGAATTGCCTGGCCTGCGGTGATTGCAAGCTTGGTATATTCGGCGGTGTTTGTCCGGTGACACGATGTTCAAAGTCGCTTTTGAATGGTCCGTGCGGTGGTTCAGCCGATGGAATGTGTGAGGTAGACCCGGAAAACACAGAATGCGGCTGGCAGCTTATCTACGACAGATTAAAAAAACTGGGTAAGCTTGACATTCTGGCCGAGAATCCTAACCCGCGTGACTGGTCGAAAACGCATTCAGGCGGACCGAGAAAGCTTAGCAGGGAGGATATAGCTCAGTTATGAAACAGACAACCGAATACAAATCGGCAAGTAATCTTGAGAAGACCCTTGCGTCCGGCAAGTTCGCTGTAACAGCCGAGCTGGGTCCGCCAAAAAGTGTCGACCTTGAGCACATTAAAAACAAGGCAAAGCTTCTCAAAGGTCACGTTGACGCGGTCAATATCACGGACAACCAGACAGCCATTGTACGGGTATCGAGCATTGCTGTCGGTAAGCTGGTTTTGGATATGGACCTCGAACCGATAATGCAGATGACATGTCGCGACAGAAATCGTCTCGCTATACAAAGTGACATCCTTGGAGCGTATCTTCTGGGAATACGTAACATTCTGTGTCTGACCGGTGACCATACCTGTTTCGGAAATCACCCGACGGCGCGAGGCGTGTACGACCTCGATTCGATTCAGCTTATCGAGATGGTTCGGGATATGCGGGGCGGCAAGTTTGCCTGCGGTGAAGAAATACGCAACAGCAAAAAGGCTGAAATTAAAGAGCCGAAAATGTTCATCGGTGCCGCGGCCAATCCGTTTGCCGACCCGTTTGAGTATCGTGTTGTCCGCTTGGAGAAAAAGATAAAAGCCGGTGTGGATTTTATACAGACGCAGTGTGTTTACGATATGGACCGATTTGCCCGGTGGATGG
>JASFHM010000011.1:0-9890 GCA_050123215.1 Phycisphaerales bacterium
TGCGTCACAAGCAGGTATAAATAATCTACCTGAAGCTCACTGGCGGAACTAATTTCACTCATAATTTCATATTTCCTTCAACACTTTTGAGTTTTATAATTACCTATATGGCTTGATGCAGATGTGCAATAAGCGTGCCAACACAACAGCTCCCCCCGGAAAAAGAGAACATAACCCCTGTATAATCAGAAAGTTATGGCAAAAAAACTTTTCACCAACCACGAATATTTTCTCTTGCAATGCTACGGTTACGAAAAAAATTTCCGTCTCTACCAGAAATATCTTCCGCTAAAGTTACACACGAGTACTTACCACAACAAATCGAAATGCGTATTCACATAAAACGTCCCATAACCACAATGTGAAAAAGTCCTATAACGGCAGCATGCGAAAAGTAAAAGCACACAAGGTTGATACTTCATAAAAGTGTCCGATAAAGCGAAGATTAAGTACGAAATATATATAAGACTAATTTAATCAGTGACATTATGGGTCAGTCCTATAAAAGATTAAAGTCAACATTCTAAAGATGACGATTTATTGGACATTCACATAAGGTGTTTCACGCAGTATTCGGCGGTAAATTTTCGGCAAGGTTATGACTTTACGCAGAGCTCTTACCATAAGCAGACAAAGCCAACTCCATCAATTGGCTCAGCAATACGCAAGAGAAGTCCTTATTGCCGATGATTTACCTGAAGCACACGACATTGCAAGGACAGTCAAACCTGATTTGGTGATTTTGGATGATTTCTTCAACACCCAGGATATTCACCGATTTGTAACAACGACCGATAACCTTTACGACCGGGTTCATGTCGTGATCGTATCGGATTCCGAAGACGGATGCTTTGAACCCGCCCGGTTAACAGAAACATCCCTCGTACATCGTATCAAATACGGAGACAACGAAGCTCTCGAACGAATAATACACCAGATTGATACGCCCTCTACTGACAACGAGCGTAACGTAACAACCGATTTCTTCTTAAACGACCTGGCTGCTTCTGTTACCTTGGCGGGACAAAGCACCGCAGCTAAAAACCTGCTCGGTATGATTGAGATGGTCGGTTCGAGCCGATGCAACCCTGCTCTCATCGTCGGCGAGACAGGAACCGGTAAAGAAGTCGCCGCAAGGGCGATACATAACACCAGATGCCCAAAGGAACCTTTCGTCGCCGTAAACTGTGCCGCTCTTACCGCAAATCTGCTCGAAAGCGAACTCTTCGGACATGTTAAAGGCTCATTTACAAGCGCCGACAGAGACAAAATCGGGCTTATGGAGTTGGCCGGCAAGGGGACACTCTTTCTCGACGAAATCTCAGAAATGCCGTTAAACCTGCAGGCAAAACTTCTAAGGATCCTTCAGGAAAAAACCTTCCGAAAGGTCGGAGGCACAAAAACTATTTCCTGTAATGCCCTGATAATAGCCTCAAGCAATCGCAATCTCCTGGCAGAAGTCCAGCACAATCGATTCCGCCGAGATTTATACTACCGGCTAAGCGTATGTCCGATAACAATTGAGCCTTTACGCTCTAATCAAAGAAAACAGGACATAAAGCTGCTGGCGGAATATTTCCTGAGCAGCTCGGATATTCACCCACAGAAGAGCGCAAAAATCAAATCTCTGACTCCTTTGGCGATAGAAGCACTTGAAAAACACGATTGGCCCGGAAATGTCAGAGAGCTGCGCAATGTTATTGAAAGAGCCATACTACTCGAACAAAAGGACAGAATAGGTTTGGGCAGTATTGCAATCGAACACAACGAAATAACAGTTCAGCCCAACAGCTCTACGAGTAAAATCGGAGATTTCTCACTCGCCAAGGCCGAATGCGAACTTATTGCACGTGCCCTGCGTGAAACCGGCTGGCAAAAAACCAAGGCTGCTGCCCTTCTTGGCATCACAAGAGCAACTTTGTACGCAAAAGTCAAACAGTACAACATAAAAAAAGAAGCCGCCTCGAATCACAAAGCCACACAAACAGCTACTCCATACTCAACCGCAGTCGCTGTATGTTAATCTCATGTCAGAAAATCGTCCGACCGCGTATAGAATCCTGACGGTCTCATGTCTTAAGAAAATTCGGCTCAATTCTCCAAAAACACCTTTTTTAACGCTCTAACGCATTCTTAATCACCATCTCAATCATCTGTTGAGCACCTGGCATAATTGTTGCAGTACTTCTACAAAAAGGGCCTATGCACTGCGCCCCCATAGACAGATGGTAGGCGTCTCGGCTCTTAATATAGGACAACTATGGCAGAAGAAGAAAACAAACAGAATCAAAACAATACCTCCGATGAATACGACACAGACAGTAGTCTCCAGGGTTCACAATCCGATGAGAATGTGAGCGAAGACGTATTTGCAGGCGATGAGAACCTTCTTAATATTCTCGATGACGCAGCTAACACAGCTTCCGAACCTCATACAACTACCAAAAACAACGTCGGTGCTCAGATTGGGTTGCTCCGGTTCCTGACCACGCAAAATATTCTAATCGCAGCTATGGTTCTGATAATAGCCATGCTCGCCTGTAGCTTGTTCAAAATCGCGTCAACCCAACGAAACAGACCATCCATTTCATCGCACCCCAAAGCAATAGTCCGGGATTCGGTAGTAGCCACAGATGTCCCCCAAGATACCCAACCAATATCAGACCAAGACACGGATAGCCAGTATGCCGACGAAACCGAACAGCCGATTTCACTGAGTTTGGCAAATGACTATCTCGTTAACGAAGATTATGAAATGGCTTATAGCGTTTATAATCGTCTTTTTGAGGCTTTGCCTGATGGCAAAGCCGAGCAATCCATCAGAGACCTTTTACAATTCAGAATGGCCGTATGCCTTCTGGAAATGGGACACAGCCATCAGGCTGAAAGATTGTTCAGAACTGTATCTAAAAGTAGCTCCTGTCCGTTACGTCTTATTGCAAACTACTATAGAGCACTGATTGAGCTTAATAGAAACCAATTCATGGAAGCACGTGCCTGTGCCTACAGGGCGATGGTTCTTACATCAGCCGTAACAGTCGATACAAACTGGGCCTTGGAGCTCCAGAGAAACTGTGCATTTATTATCGGCCAAGCCATAACTCGCAAGATGCTGATATTGACCAACACCGATAAAGATATCCCCAAAGAGCTCTGGATGCTGCCTTCACCGACCGACCCATTTATTAATCTGACAAAACAGCAGTTATGCACCTTTTTGAACTCCGGCTCAAAACGATTCAACAACGCGTTAATGGGCCCACAAATACAAAAGCTTGAATCTGATGATACCGTCAATCACTTTTCCGTAACAAGCTTTGCTGCACCTCTTGAAGAACTAACGGCCCGATTTGCCGCTAATGCCGAACTTGACATACATTGGAACCTTCAACCGCCTTCAAAAAACCTGCTAAATAAACCTCTCGCTTTATATCTGCCTGACGTTACCGCAAGCGAATTTGCAACAATCGTAACCGGCTGCGCCGGACTGTTCGCACACACTGATACCAACAACGAAAAAGGTATTATCAAAATTGATAATCCTGATGACTATACAGAACTGACTAAACATATTGCTGTGCTAAGCGAGCGGGGAATCCCGCTTTGGCAGGAATACCTTATCAGGTACTACGACGACAAATTTGTCCCCAACGCGCATTTTGCACTGGCTCTGCTGTTAGCGCAAAGGCAAAACATTCCCGAGGCCATAGAACAATTCAGAATGGTAGCTAACCGATTCCCGTATTCACGCTTATCTCCATACGCATTACTGCACACAAGCCGCCTGAAAGCCAATATGCACGACTATCACGGCGCCCGTGAAGACCTCAAGCAGCTTGTCCAGCAGTATCACGATATGGGTATCACACCAAAAGCATATTTATATCTAGCCCGGGCCACTACCGAGGCAGGTCAATACAGACAAGCCGTAAAAACTTATCAGAAGGTTTACAACCTCGATTTTTCTTTTGAATCAAAAGTCATTGCTGCCTTTGAGGCTGCAAAATGCCTATACCAGATTAAAGATTACGCCGCCGCGCAGAAGTGGCTGAAAACATATATAAATCTTGTCGAAGACACTCGACCCGACGATTTGCGTTGTGCTTATTTATTGCTGGGCAGAACACAACTGGCACTTGGAGAATCCCAAAATGCCTGCCAAACGTTCGCACTGGCCCTTTCCGAACAAATCAACGACAAGGAACGCCTTGAAATTGTCAATGCCTTAGCCGAGAACCAGGACCAAAGAGGTAATCTTATCCTCGCGCTGGATGTCCTTGAAACTATAAGCATAAATCAACTGTCTCAGGAACAGGCAACCGACACTTTACTGCTGAGAAGTCAGATATTGCGCAAAATGGGTCTGGTCGATAAAGCCGTAGCACTTATAAGCAACAGAGCAGGTTATATCTTCAAACCACAACTTCAGGCTAAAGCATACTTCGAACTAGCTCAATGCTGCATCGAAACCGGGAACCTGCAAGCGGCATATGCCCACCTTACCACAACCATCTCATTAGCTGAAGCAGGCACTTTAATGGAGAAGGCACAGCTTGAACTGGCGCGTATTTCGCTGAAACTCGGCAAAGATAAACAGACCTTATTGCTGTGCTCAAACATATTGAAACGGACAACTTCGGACGATGTGCGACAGGAAGCCTCAAATCTGCTTGCAATCGTGTACAGAAACCAAAAGAGCTACAACAAGGCCCTGGAAATCTTGTTGGCTCAGTCCAACCAGACAAACCTCGACGACAGTGATGAACAAGCAATAAAACTCGAGTCCAATGAAGTGAACCTAGAAAAACAGGATAGCTGAAAGTAAATGAATAAAATCAGCACAACTGTAATATGCTTCGTGATACTGCTAATTCTCACAGCAGCTACAGATGCACAGATTCAGCCTGAGCAGCTCGACCCATTAGATTTGCTGCTTACAGAGTCCGGTGAAATTAAGCGTTCAACAACCATAAACACTATAGCAGCATCTGAAGCGGATAATATTGTCGATACAAAGCCAGCTCAGCACTATCCAAACGCATTTATAAACTACGATAATAATCTTTTATGGTCGAGCCCTGCTAATTTCGCAAGCAGTCTCGAGCTGCTATCTCAGGAAAACACGGCTGATAACAACAATATTATCATACCGGCAGATCATAACCTGATTGAGGCACAGATAGCCGTCCCGTTCACCGATGCTAAAAATAAGACGAGCAGCACCCTTCAACAAATGATAGAACGGGTCCGCTCCATCAGATTTGAGCCCACAGAAGAATCATCCGAACCTGTTCTCGAAGAAGAACCAACAATTACTCCCGAAACTGAAGCTTTTGATAACAATGAATCTAATCCGGATACCGCACAACAACAGCAAACTCCACCACCCAAGGTCGAACAACAGCAAGCTTCATCGAACGACATTATAAATAAGGAAATTCTAAATCAGGTAGAACTGTTGACAGAACAGCCCGAACAGGCTAAGAATCCGCTTCTGCTTGCCGAAGTACTGGCCCTTAGCGGCCACCATAAACAGGCGGCAATTATGTACAATGAAGCGCTTAAGCGTCTTACCGAAGGTCAATCACTCTCAATTCACGACAAAGCCTGGCTGCTCCTGCAGACTGCGTCCAGTCAAAAAACTTATGAGGCTAAACAAGCCCTGAAAACATATGCGGACTTGCTTGAACAGTGCCAAGGTTCAGGCTCGCCGTGGGTATTTGTTGCACAGGCTGAAAGTGACGTGCTCAACTGGCTACAAGCAGAAAAACCACAAGAGCTTATCGAATTGTGTAAAAGTGAATTAAACATGACTGATGAACAGATATTGGGAAACTAGAAAAGTGTACAGCAGCAAGAAAAACACAGAGAAGGCATCCGGACACAAGCAATGCACCACGAATATCCTCATAGTCGATAACGACCCCCAATTCGAGCAAACAATACTCAAAGTGCTTGCTCAAAAGGCGATTAGAGGAATCGTCGCTGAAAACCCCAAGGCCGCATCAGACCGACTTGAAAAAGATTATTACCAGCTCATCTTCCTTTCGGCCCAGGTCTGTCCCGAGGTCAGTCCCTTCCGTCATTGCAGCCTGCTTAAAACAATAAAACTAACCAACCCCGAAACACCCGTGATTTTGACAACCGAACTCGACAAAAGCAAACAGAACAATCCCAGAGAGCTTATTTCATCCACAATCAATGCAGTCCGAGCCGGCTATCAAGACCTGTTACTAAAACCTGTCGAATCGCAAAGACTCGATAACATTCTGGACCGATTTGTTCCAAACCACAGCGTTAACTCAGTAGCCTCCGCAAGTCAAGACACACACAACCTTTACCAGATTGTTGGTAACAGCTCAAAACTAACACAAACAGTGGAATTGGCAAAATGTATCGCACCAACATCGGCTCCGGTTTTAATCAGTGGTGAAAGCGGAACCGGCAAAGAACTCATCTCCTATATGATACACCGGCAAAGTAAAAGAGCCGAGGGTCCTTATGTCAGAGTTAACTGCGCCGCGCTGAGCGAGTCGTTGCTTGAAAGTGAGTTGTTCGGCCACGAAAAGGGCGCTTTCACAGGAGCTTACACTCAGCGAAAAGGCCGATTTGAAACGGCGCACGGTGGAACACTGCTGCTCGATGAAATTACCGAAACACCGGTCCGATTCCAGGCGAAACTGCTGCGAATCCTCGAACAGCAGGACTTCGAACGCGTGGGTGGAAATGACAGCATCAAAGTTAACGTTCGAATAATAACCACCACAAATAAAGATATCATCCGTGAAGTAGCAGAGCAGCGATTTCGCCAGGACCTTTACTACAGGCTAAGCACTGTACGGATAGTAATTGCCCCTCTGCGAGAACGACCCGATGACCTTAAGGATTTGGTATGGCATTTTGTCAATATCTATGCTGCTGAAACCAATCGGCAAATAAGCAAACTCGACCCAGCCATGATGGAAATTTTTACAAAATACCACTGGCCGGGCAATATAAGACAGCTAAGAAACGTCATCAGGACTTCGCTGATACTCGGTGATGGAGAAATATTATCGTTAGCGGATGTATCGTGGCTGTTCGATGAACTACAGCCTCGTACACAACAAGCCGCCTCGAAATCTGAAACCTCGGAACAACTACCATCCGCTCAATTAGGCTCTGTGCCTTTGGAGCACGTTGAGCGACAGGCAATTATAGAAACGCTACGCCAAACCGACGGCAATCAGACCAAGGCGGCAAAGGTGCTTGGAATCAGTGACAGAACCTTAAGATGCAAAATAAAAAAATACCGTCAGGAAGGAGCCATGCAACCTGCATGAAGTAATGTGCGATTTGCTACTAAATCATTTTGACCAATAGTACAAAGGGAAAAAATATGCCTGAAGAAGAACAAGCTCAGCAAAAAGAACAAAAAAAGCAAGAAAAGCCAACCGGACAAACGGAACAAGTCAAAAACGAGCCTCAGGATACTCCTGCATCCGAAAAGAAATTAGGTGGAATTTTGCAGTGGATAATCCTGGCTGCCGTTATTCTGGTGTTCACAGTAGCTGGCCTTGTGCTCGGACGACTTTTGAATAAGGGTCCTACCCAGGCCGAAGCACAAACCGCAACTCAGCAGGAATCGGAACAACAAGACAAATCAATGGACCTGTTGCTCGATAAAGCTATCAGCGCCAAGGGTTGGTACTATGAAAACCTCGAACCAGTCGCCACAAATCTGAACGAACCGGGTTCTACACGCTATGTACGAGCCGCTCTTACACTGGAAATGTTACCGAAGGTAGACAAGGCAAAAGCCACAGCATTTCTCGACGAAAGAAAACCAATAATGGTAAATCTGCTAAATATTTACTTTGCAGGCCTGAGCATTGAGGACCTCAACAGCAACAAAGATATGCGTCGTATACAGGCCGAACTGCTCGACATCTTCAACGAAAGCCTTTTTCCGGACGGTAAGCCTTTGATAAAGAGTATCCTATTCAGGGAGTTTGGTGTACAGTGAGTAACGAAGCAAAAACAACTTTATCCAGAGAAAAAATTCAGCAGCTGCTCGTAACAGTCGGTCAAAATAAACCGAAAGACGACTCCGAGATTTCAGCTACAGACTACGACTGGAACCAGCCGCATTTCTTCAACGCCAAACAGCTTGAAAAACTCAACGAATTCGCAAAGACCGCTGCTGATGTCGCAGCCGAAAGGTTTGAACACTTCTTCCAGGCGAACTTCAAAGTTGATACCAATTCAATTAAGCAGCACTACGCCGGTTATTTCGTCAGCAGAACTATCGAAGATGCGAAAAAAGCCCACTATCTGACACTAAAGGATTCTCAGAACTCATCCTGTGGGCTCACGGTAATACCGGCACAGACTGCGAATAACTGGCTTAACCTATTACTGGGTGACTCCGAATCCAGGGATGAAACTGAGGGACAACTCTCCAAACTCGAAACATCGCTGCTCGCCGATATCACAAAATCCCTGGCCGGGGCTATAACAGGCTCGAGTGACAAACTGAAATTCCAGCCTGACAGCAGTATAACCAGTAATACCTTTTCACTGGATATTGGTGCCGGTGAAGAGCTTTTAGAGATAGCCTTTGATATTCAAAAAGACGGCTCAGAAGATAAAACGCAGTTAAGCATACTCTTGCCCTGTAAAGCATTACTGCCTATCGCGGGCAAAATCGATTCCACTCAAGCTATGCCGGCAAAGGATTTACAGAACGTAATACTCAAACATCTAAATAAAATACCTGTTGTTGTCGACGTACAACTCGCATCAACCGAGCTTACCTTCGAGCAGATTTTCACCCTGCAGAGCGGGGATATACTTTTGCTGGGGAAAAAAATAAACGAGCCACTTTCCCTGATTGTTGAAGGACAAAAGCGATTTTTAGGCAGGCTCGCCAAATCGCAGGGCAAGCTCGCGACAGTAATTGATGATGTTACGCCCACACAAAACAAAGGCAAACAAGTACAAAAAACTTAGCGATTTTCAGGAAGATGAAATTATGACTGAGACAGACCAGGCCGTTGACCAAAAGCAGGACCAGCAGGATAGCCCCGAGCAGAAAAGCTCCAAAACACAGGTGCAGAACGTTGATTTGCCTGAAGCCGCTGAAACTGCTTCGGGCTCAGCTACAGGCAGCATCGATATCCTGCTCGATATGCATGTGCCCCTGACCGTAGTAATCGGCCAGACCGAGATACCTGTCAGAAGACTACTTCAATTAGGGCCCGGCTCAGTGCTTCAGCTTAATAAACCTGTTGATGCACCGGCCGATCTGTATCTGAGGGACAATAAGTTCGCCACCGGAACCGTAGTGGTTGTTGAAGACAGGTTCGCAGTGAGAATTGATCAAATTATTGGTGTCGCCGACGACTCGTCAAATTCCGAAACGCAGTGAACAAGTAATGAATATGACTACTCGGAGAACAAGTTATAATGCCGCCTGACGCAAAAAAGCCAGCCTCAACGCTAACCGGCAATTCCACCGGCTTCTACAGCAATATTATCCTTGCTGCAGGGCTTATGGTCGTGCTCGCTACCTTGTTGATTCGGCTGCCCACTCCGATGCTCGACATACTGCTTGCCTGCAGTATCTCGCTGTCGGTTGCGGTATTGATAATCACACTTTCCTCAAAAGAAGCTCTCGAGCTGTCAACGTTTCCATCACTGCTGTTGTTTGTTACTCTGTTTCGGCTTTCACTCAACGTTGCCTCAACCAAACTTATATTACTGCAGGGAAGCGCAGGCCGAATTATTCAGACGTTCGGCGATTTCGTTGCCGGCGGCAGTTTCGTAGTAGGCCTTGTAATCTTTCTCATCCTTGTAGTCGTCCAGTTCGTGGTCATCACCAAAGGTGCTGAGAGAATCAGTGAGGTCTC
>JASFHM010000012.1:0-9715 GCA_050123215.1 Phycisphaerales bacterium
ACGGTGTTTTCGTGCGTTTCCATCTTTGTCGAGACTACGCCGCGGCAAGCAGGGTAGCGGTAGACAAATTAAGAGATTGTTTGACAAAGCCCGGTAATATGGTATAAGTAATACATTAGATAAGATTCGGAACGCCTTTCAGCGGTGGATTAAGGCGACTAATCTTTACAGCTTTTTCGGGTGGTTCACCTAAAGAGAGTAATAATGAGGAAAGCGCTGAAAACTTCGACAAGAGACAGGAAGTGCGCGTTTCCGGGCTGCACGAACGTCCTGAGTATCTATAACCATGAAGATTACTGTCATATTCATCGGGACCAGATGTCCGAGAAGAAAAAACGCCAGGCACCATACCGTCACGTCACATAAACGCAAAAAGTCTTATGTAGCCCCTTTCGCCGCCGGCCGTATGCTCTCGGCGGCATCGGTACCACATCACAAAACTTAAGCTTGCTTTTTGTGGTTAAAGTTGGTATTTAATCTTTGAACAGGTAGAAACGACATAGCCGGGGGAGCGAGCAGGAAAGCATATTGAGGGCTTAAGGTCTTTATTAAGTATTACTTGAAAGGGGAAATGAAATGAAGTCAGACAGCCTGGTCATCCTGTTTATCTTTTCATGTTCATTGCCGGTTTTTGCATATCCGTCCGGCGGACCGTACGGGCCGATACGTCAAAATTATAGAATACCGAGAGTCCCGGGCACGGTTTACTATGTCGCGCCGGACGGTGACCCGGAAGTTAAGGGTCAGAATTTTGATGAGCCTACGACGATAGAGTCAGCGATAAAGCGGGTGGTGACAGGTGACGCAATCGTGATGCGAGGCGGGGTTTATCGTACGGGCGATTTGCGATTGAACCAGGGGATTATAATTCAGCCTTATCAGGATGAGCAGCCTATATTAAAAGGGACATGGGTTGCCGATAACTGGGAGAACCTGAGAAACGGATTATGGCGAACGTCATGGAGTAGGCTGTTTCCTTCAAAGCCCGACAACTGGTGGCGACGTCACCGGCACGGCAAGACTACACCGTTGCATCGTTTCAATAACGACATGGTTTTTGTGGATGGTCGATTTTTGCAATCAGCGGGATGGGAAGGCGAGGTCGATGAGAACACGTTTTTTATCGACTACGATGCGGGGGATGTTTATATCGGTGTTGACCCGACAGATAAGCTGATAGAAATCACGGCCTACGACAGCGCACTGACGCAGGTTGCGGGGCAGTGCAATGGTAAGGAATCGGACCACAAAGGGCCGACGATTCGAGGAATTACATTTACGCAGTATGCTTACCGGGCAATTGAAATCGAAGGAAAATATCCGGAGGGGCCAAGTAATGAAGCTAATCACGGCAAAGATATAGTCGGTACGACTTTCGAACATTGTGCATTTACTTTCTGCTCGCGCGTTGCCGGGTACTTTAAAGGGGATAAGCTGACGATACGGCACTGCCTGGTGAGTGATACCAGTACCGAAGGACTTTATATTATAAGCTCGAATGATATTCTGCTGGAGAAGAATATCCTCAGGCGTAACAATATTGAAAATATCGAGGGTTATTTTCCGGCGGCGGTGAAAATCTTCAATCAATGCTACCGGGCTACGTGTAGGGATAATTTCATTACGGATTTGCCGAACTCGAACGGTGTGTGGTATGATGTGGGCGAAGTTGACGGCGTGTTCGTCGATAACTGGGTGCAGGATGTAGGGTATAACAGCAGAGAGTTTTCGTACAGACATTTCTGGCCCAGCCAGAACGGATTCTTCTTCGAGATATCAAAGGGAGCAACCGTAGCGGGTAATGTTTTTGTCAATTGCGACCAAGGAATATTCATTCTGAATAGTAATAATGTGAAGATGTATCAAAATACGCTAATCAACAGTACAGCTTGTATCGGACGAACGGCACGGAGCGCGCAGGGCGACCACTTCGGATGGCATCCGAGCACCGGGCCTGATGTCGACCAGCGGTACGGGCATGTGTTTGTGAATAATTTGTTGGTTGCGGATGAAAATGTTCGCAGGCCGCTGTTGGCGTTTTCACAGGAGGAAAGTTTGTGCGAACGGTTACAGCAGCCGCAGGTCGAACGGCTCGATTATAATGTGTATGTGCGCAAGGCAAAAACGACGGGTAAACCATTGATTTTATGGAGCCCGGCAAAAGATGCGCATTGCCGAACGGCGTTTAATACGCTGGATGATTTACGGAAACTACATCCGCAATTTGCAGCTCACAGCCGTCAGTTCGATGGTTATAACGGGCCTTTGTTCAAAGGTTGGGAGTTAGGCAATTTCCAATTGTTAGAATATTTTGCGGGAGCCAGAACAGCTACGCAACCACCGGCTGAGGCCCGCAAACTCCTCGGCTTGTCCGAAACCGATAAGCCTTTTGTCGGAGCATACCCACCGATTAAGTGAACCTGTAAATTTTATTCGGTGTGAAGCAAGAGAACTGCGATTTGGGACGTTACTCGGCAGCCTTTTTTGGTTTTGGGCTTTCGGCAGATTATCCTTGCGAGCATGAGGTTAGCGACCTAAAAATTTGCCACCTTTGTTTATGTTTTCTTTTGTGAAGACTCTTGAATCGAGTGTAATCTCTTTAGGAACACTTTGGCCATTAAGAATTTTCAAAGCTGTTTCGATAGCTTCTTTACCGCCTGTAGGATACTCAAAGCTTGCGGATAAGATTCCCTGAGCAACATATGCTTGGCCTTCCTGAGAGAGGGCATCAATACCAACAAATATAATATTATTTTCTCTGCCGACAGCTTTAGCTGCCAGATATGCGCCATGTGCACCGGGGTCATTGTGGGCGTAGACCAAATCTATTTTATCAAAACGGGCAAGGGCGGATTCCATTTCCTTCCGTGCATTCGGTTCGAGCCATTTCATGTCCGCTTCGAAAATTATCTCTATATCCGAACCCTCTATACCTTGCCTGAAGCCCGAATGTCTATCCTGTCCCGGTGTCGATGTCATCAGGCCTTTGAGTTCAACAACTTTGCCTTTGCCATTGAGTTTTTCAACTATCCATTTGCCGACAGCCTTGCCGATTTTTTTGTTATCAGCTCCGATGAAACAGGTGTATTCTTCACCAATAACGCGACGGTCGAGAACTATAACCGGGATACCTTTCTGGTATGCCTGCACGACGACAGGTGTCAACGGGGCAGCTTCTTTAGGTGATATAATAATAAGGTCCACACCGGCACTGACGAATTCTTCCATTTGAGAGCGTTGCTTTAACGTATCATTTTGTGCATCCTTAAAGATAACCCTCAAATCTTTGTGTTCATCAGCGGCATTTTTGATATCGGTGTTCATCTGCACCCGCCATGGTTCACCAAGATTGCACTGGCTCATTCCAATGGTCCACTTTGAGCTTTCCGCCGGCTGTCCCTCATCAGATTTCTTCGCACATCCAATGGTCAATATACAAAACAGAAAAAATGAAATCGTGAGCTTGAATGCATTTTTCATTTTTGTTCCTTCCGTTATTTTCTTGTTTTTTGCAGCAGAACTGCGGCGATTATAATTGCGCCGGTAAGCATCAGCCTTTTATCTTCTCCAACTGCGTTAATACTTAATATCTTCTCGAGATACCCGATTGTCAAGATTCCGATTAAAGTCAGCCATATTCCCCCTCGTCCGCCTTTCAGTGTTGTTCCGCCGATAACCACCATTGCTATCGCCGAAAGTTCATATGTTGCCCCTGCTTCGGGGTCGCCTTGGAGTTCCTGTGCAGCTTGGCATAATCCCGCCACCGCACAAAACAAACCGCTCATCCCGTAAGCGATAAGTTTTATCATCTTCACCGGCACTCCGGACAACCTCGCGGCTTCTTCGTTCCCGCCGATAGCATAAATATATCTACCCTGACGCAGCTTCCGCAAGAGCACCCATGAAACAATAATGCAAACGAACATAATTATCGTTACCACTGAAATATTGTCCGAGAGCACTTTAGAATTTAAGAAATTAAATATCTCCGGTGCCTGCACATACTTATAGGTCCCGTCAGGTTGCTGAACCGCTGTCGATATCTTCTGCCCGCCGGAAACGAATTTCGCCACCCCACGCGCAAAGACCATCATTGCGAGTGTCGCGATAAAAGGCTGAATAGAGAATCGTCCTATTAATACACCCGAAAGCATTCCACACAAGGCACCGACTGCCAAACACACAAGGATAGCCAAAAACACCGGCCAGCCCCAGTGTATCGTCATCAAAGAAAACCCCACCGCCGCCAAAGCCAAAATGCTGCCCACCGAAAGGTCTATACCACCGGTAATTATCACTATCGTCATTCCGCACGCAAGTATTCCGTAAACTGATACCGCTCGAAGCATGTCCCTGTGAGTGCCCCATTTCAAAAACGCTCCATCGGCGTTGAATATCAAACCTATCAGAAGAACTATTAACAACGCTCCAAGCGCCCTTGCCGAAGGCGTATGAATAAAATTCAGCTTATTATTCTTCATCCGGCTTTCCTTTCGCCTAACGCCGCGCTCAATATTTTTTCCTGCGTTGCTTCGTCACGTTTGAATTCCGCCATTATCCTGCCGCGATGCATCACGATTATTCTGTCACTCATTGCCAGAAGCTCCGGCATTTCCGATGTTATCAAAACTATCGCGATTCCCTCCTTTGTCCATTGGTTCATCAGTTCGTATATCTCGTGCTTTGCACCAACGTCAACCCCGCGTGTCGGCTCATCAAGCAGCAGTATCTTCGGTTTTGTTTCTATCCATTTAGCCATCACGACTTTTTGCTGATTCCCGCCCGACAGCGAATCGACATATTGAAAAATGGATTCCGCTTTGAGTTTCAAAAGCTCGACGGTCTTTTTAACGTTGTCCTGTTCACTTTTGGGTCTTAACCATCCACCAGGTGATAAATCCGGCAAAGCCGCCAGCGTTGCGTTCTCTACGATATTCAAATCCATCACCAACCCGGTCTCTTTCCGGTCATTGGTCAAAAGCGCCAAACCTTTCTTTATGGAACTTGCTGGATTCTCCGGCACAAACTCTGCTCCGTCAATCTTTACCCAGCCTTTAACCTCTTTGCCATATGTTCCGAATATACTATTCAAAAGCTCACTACTGCCGCTTCCCTGCAAACCGCCGATACCCAGTATCTCACCTGCCCGAACCGAAAATGAAACATTATCCACTCTTGGCGAAGGATTGACCGCAGTCCCCGGCAGGAATATATTCTTCGTTTCCAGCCGAACCTCGCCGATACTCGGCGTATGACGCGGAAACTGCTGGTCAAGTTCACGCCCGACCATCCACTTTATCAGTTCACCCTGACTAAGACTATCCGCACTCTCGGTGCCGATATATTTGCCGTCTCTTAAAACCGTTATCCGGTCGGCTATGCGGTATATTTCCTCCATCCTGTGGGTGATATACACGATACCGCAGCCGTTTTTTTTGAGTTTATCGATTATCTCGAAAAGTTTTTCAACTTCCGGTTCTGTTAATGCGCTGGTCGGTTCATCCATAACGATTATTTTGGAATTGAAAGCCAGTGCCTTTGCGATTTCTATCATTTGCTGGACACTGACAGCAAACTCTTCGACGGCTTTATTCGCATCAATGTCCAGTCCAAGATTTCTTAAAAAATCTTGGCTGTAATTTATCATCTCCTGTTTATCTAACCACGCAAACCTGCTCTTTTCCTTGCCCAGAAAAATATTTTCAGCTACATTCAAAGGCCCAATCAAAGAAAGCTCCTGATGAATAATAGAAATCCCCGCTGCTGCTGCATCCTGCACGGAGCGAAACTTCACAGCTTTGTCGTTGACTTCAATAGTTCCGGAATTATCGGTATGCACTCCGCCCAGGATTTTCATAAGCGTGCTTTTTCCCGCACCGTTTTCACCCGCCAGAATATGAACCTCGCCGGGATATAAGTCGAAGCTGACATCGGTAAGAACTTCAACAGAACCGAAACTCTTACTTATTCGGCTCATTCTTAATAGTAACGATTTTGTGTTATCAGTCATGTTATCTGGCTAATACTTTGTATTTGCCTTCACCGCCGTTCAATAAATAAACCAGTGGCTGTGGTCTATCAACGCCTTCTATAAATTCCGGTCTGGCTGACCACGGGGTTACATTAAGTACACCGGTCAGGTCCATCCAGTATTGCAGCCTTGCGACCGGCAGGTTCCAGGTCATATGGAAATGATTGGCTGGTGCATATTGTTTGTATTCCGCCATTGTTGCATATTTGGGCACAACAAATGTATGCGGCCAGTTCCAGTTGGTCAGGTTAACCATTGCTTGGCCGAGTTTTTTGGGCACACTGGTCGTATGTGCCTGGTCCCATATCAAGCTGAACTTGTTATTCAGCCCGCTAAAAGCCATCCTTCCTGCGATTCCTTCAATGCCTGCAGGCGTCATAAATGTTACGGAATTTCCACCGCCTGGGAAATAACCTTCATCGGCGAGAGGCATTTCGACCACTTTCATAATTTCCTTAACATCGGCACCCGGTTTCGCCGCCCAGTCCAGCGAAGCGCTTCCGGAATTATTGCCGTCGACCAGCCCTTTCTTAACCCAGTCAGCATTCTTAGGCAATTCCTTAATGCCGATTTTCTTGGCAAGCGCTTTTATCTCCCACACTTCCCAGACTTTTCTGAAATCCATAAACAACGGCGGATTGCCACCGCTAAGCCAGGTCATAAACAGCATAGTCAACAATCCCTGAACGTCGGCTTCGGTGGCGTACGGCAATGCCGCCTTTGGCCCATTATGGTCGAATGTGCTGTTAAACAACGACTCCATACAATCAGCAACAGGAAGCGGTTTACCCCGCAGGTCGCTGCCCCATTCAAGCTGACTCATAAATCCGCCTCCCACTGCATTTAAATCTTCCATCAAATCCCTGTTAATAAGATACATTGCCAAGCTGGTGTTAAATCTTTCGCTGTCTGCTTTGGTTTTCAGTTCAAGTCGTTTGCCGATGCATCTGTCTATCCAGGTTCGCAGTTTTTTGAGTTCGGTTTCGTTATAGGCTTCTTTAGCGAGCATATCCGATAGTAACTTCATATCTAGTCTGGTTATTTCAAGGCCGAATGTGTTTCGAGTTGGAATTGTATGCGCCAAAGCTGTCTCCATCCCCATCGAGTCGTGCCCGAATATCATCACACGTCTGCCCCTTAAACCGACTGCTGTTACCGCTGCATAGCACCAGTCAATTAAAGCTGTTGCGGTTGCATCGCTCATTTTCGGTTTCATTCCGGTATCGGGCCAGTTGCCAACATTCAGGGACACCAGTTTTCCATACTGACTTATCGCACCTGCTGTTGCGTGTGCATATACGACTCCCGGTTTGGGCCCGCTGTTGCCGCAAGTGATATTTATCGGTGTATTTTTCGGAAACTGCTGTAATAGTGATATAGTTGTCAATTGAGGGAATGCCCACGTATCCGGTACGCACACAAGAATATTAACTCCCGCTTTGCGGAACTGCTGAGCTACAATATCAGCCTGCTTTTCGCTGTCGACAAGAATGTTTGAATAAACAATCTCAACAGGTTTCTTGTCCGGCAGGACAATCTCGCCACTTATCGCATCAGCAATCATCGCAACAATATTTTCAGCACGTTGTCTACTTGCTTTATCAATCCTTGGGTCACACGGAGCAAAAACTCCTATGACCGGACTTTCAGGTTGGGCATTTCTTATACCAGCCAGGCACTTTGCTTTTGTTTTATTGGCCATTATTGTGTCCTCCTGTTTTTAAGATTATTGTTAAAAGGGGTTACTTTAAGACCGTTGATATAATCAGCGGGATCAAGCTCCATGCCACTGCTGACATCAATAGTTAAACAACGAACCGAATTAATTCCGTAATCCGAACCAATTGCATATGCCATTGATACACCTTGCATAACAATGCTAAAGCTGAGCCTGTTAAATTTTACACTAAATCCTGAAAGTCGTGAATGTACTATTTAAAGTTTTTATGGATATTTTACAGATTTCATGTTATTCTACAGCACATGCTGGAACTAAAAAAACTGTTGGACAGAATTGATATAACCATACTAAACGCTGAGCTTTATTCGGTCGGAACATTATGGAATTACAGAAACGTCAATAATCCCTATTCCCGAATATATCTTATAACGGATGGATATGCCCAGATAAAGATGCACAATAAAAGATATGATTTAGTGCCGGGTTTTCTATATCTTATCCCATGTTTTACAACAGTAAATATGTATTGTCCCGAGTGGTTTCAGCAATATTATATTCATTTCACCAGTCGACTACAAAGCGGCCTTGACATTCTTTCGATTTTAGAATGCAACTGCCAGGCTGATGCTAAAAAAAGTGGCATTGATAGGAGTATGTTCGATAGGCTTCTTGAATTGAACCCAGGCAGAGAGCTTTTCGAATATGACGCCAACAAGCCTATCTACAAAAGAGTGTCAGAAAGGGCTTCTGAACTGGACAAATCAAAAACAATAAGTAATATTTTGGAGTCTAACGCTCTTATGCGGCTGCTTCTTTCAGCATTTTTTGAGGGTTGTGACCAGTCACAAATTTCTCACACTATTAACGGCCTGACAAGATTTCGGGATGTCATCGAATACATTCGTAAGAATTTCAGCTCACCAATTACCCTTCAGGAGCTTGCTGATATAGCTGACCTTAACTCCACATATTTTTCGAATCTTTTTAGTAAATTTATGGGCATCGCGCCCATTCAATATATAAACAGAAGGCGGATTGAGGAAGCCCAGTTGTTATTGTTAAGCAGCAATGAGTCCTTGAAGAGTATCGCGATGCAGGTTGGATTTAATGATGTATTTTATTTCTCACGTCTTTTCAAAAAAATAACTAACATTTCTCCATCAGCCTACCGTAAGCAACACATTTTGTCTTAAAGTTGCAAGTATCTAACATCAAAAATACAACTTAATTATGGCTCAGACTTCACAAAGAATTTCCTGCTGCGGCCTATGATTATTACATGAAGTGAAAGCCGAAAAGTTACATAATCCAAAGCTCATATGCGGTTTGGACGGTTAATCTTTTGTGAAAATGGCGAAAAAAATGCGGGAATCAGTAAGGAAGACCACAAGGATAAAGTCATCACAGCGTGTGTTATTTTACAAGCAGCTTTGGTTTTTCTTTTTGCAGCCAAGTAGGTAACTGCTCGCGGGTGACGTCCCGCCATAATCCTTGTTTAGTCGAGCGCGCAGCCGCTTCGAGTTGCCTGTATTTATTTTTGAAGCTGTGTGAAAATCGCAAATCGGCATAGGCATATCCTTCGGTCAAAAGCCGTTCGTTCAGGTAACTTCTATCGTCGAGCTGGACGTATGCCAGGAGCCTGCCGTATTTGCCCCTCGTGTCATTGCCCTTGTCCAGATAAACGGTGACCTTTTTGTCCAGCGTAAGTTGTTTTGTAAATGCGGAGGCTTCGTCACCGTAGTACATTTCTCCGCTGGGCGATTTTTCAGTTTCCGGCGTATCGACACCCCACAGTCTTATTCTCGTATGGTCGTATTTCCCGTCGGGGATATCGATATCTATCGTGTCACCGTCTACGACCTTGACAACTTCGAAAATCTTTCCGTGGTATTTTTCAAGGTCGAGAGCCTTGGATGTTTGTAAGCTGTCTGATACTGTTGAAGTACGGCGTGTGTAACCGATACGGTCGGCAACGATAATAACCGCCAAAAGCAGCAAAACTA